>CABUOE010000245.1 GCA_902493155.1 uncultured Eubacteriales bacterium | reverse complement strand
GAAAACGGCCTTGTTTTGAAAGAATGTGCTGTCGGCGCTTTCAGCAAGGATCTGCTGATTACCCGTACCGGCCACGTTTTCACCAAGGAAGAACAGGCCTTTTTAAATACTGTCCGCCGTTTTACCGAAAACAATCCCTTTCAGCTGGAACAAACCCGCTGATTTCTGCAAACGCTTTAAATCATTATACTACCAAAGTTATTATAGTATATTTTGTCCTTTGATACAATATCTATTTTCGGCAAAATATCTCCGCTCGCAGCCGCAATTTGTGACGATTTTTCCAATAAATTGCAGAGTTGGCCCGAAAATCCTGCATTTTGATTCCAAAAATGCTTCAATAAAATTCTGCTAAAAATGATTTTTTCGGTGAATCTATCGTTACTCCCCACCTTTTTCCCAGTAACCCTGTCAGCCAAAGGAGCTTTTTATGAAACTTGTCGTCACCGACGAAACCCTTATCACCCACAAAACCATCCGCTTAAAACTTTTGGACGACTTTCCCGACTGTAAAATCTACGATTTCACTTCGAAAGAACAGCTTATTCCCCGTATTCACGACGCCGACGCGGTGTTCATCAACCGCATCGCCATCCCGCGGGCCGTCATGGAGCAGTGCCCGAATCTGCGGTATATCGGCCTTTTTGCCACCGGCTACAACGGAGTGGATATCAAAGCTGCCAAAGAAAGAGGGATTACCGTCTGCAACGTGCCGGAATACTCCTCCTACGCCGTGGCCCAGCACACCATGGCCTTGCTTTTGGATATTGTCAACCGGGTGTCAGTTTATTCCCCTATGGTCAAAGCAGGCGGCTGGAACGATGAAAATATCATTTCAGTGCCGCTGACCGAGCTTTACGGCAAAACGGTGGGCATCATCGGCTGCGGCGACATCGGCATGACCTTTGGCAAAATGGCTCAGGCTATGGGGATGAAGGTGCTAGCCTACCGCCGCTCCCCTAACCCCGCTGACGAAACCGACACTTTTCATTATACCGACCTCCCCACCCTCTATCGAGAGTCGGACGTCATCTCCATCCACTGTCCCTTAAACGACGAAACCCGCGGTATGATTGACAAGAACGCCCTTTCCCAGATGAAGGACGGCGCCATCCTTTTAAACACTGCCCGAGGCCCTATCTTAAACGAATCCGATGTGCTTGATGCTCTGAACAGCGGAAAACTTTACATGGCGGGCCTGGACGTCCTTTCGAAAGAGCCGCCTGTTCCCGATCATCCCCTGCTCTGCCATCCGCGATGCATCGTCACACCTCACGTGGCCTGGTCGCCTCTCGAAACCCGGCAGCGGCTCATCGACATCACTGTCGAAAACTTTTATGCTTATCTGAAAGGACAGCCGCAGAACGTGGTAAATGGCTAACCGATGAAAGTAAATGGATAAGAAGTATCCCCCTTGAAGCAGATAAAAACAGCTTCAAGGGGGATTTTTGCAGCGTCCGCACCATCTGGGCGCTCTAAAGCTGCGAATCGTCGGAAGATTCCTCAGATTTTGCCGCTTTCGAGGTTTCCTCGGATACCGCGTATTCAGACAGGTCGTTCTGCCAGTAGCTTTTTGAGGCAGGAGCGGTGTTTTCCGGCAAAGTCATACGTTTTTTCCGCTTTGGCATCGGCGTGACAGCAAGCACCGCCAAAAACAGAGCCATCGCCCAGAAAAAATAGGACAATCCCAAATCGTTGCCAGGGTTTACAAGCATCGTGAAAAGGGATCTCAAAAAGTTAAGGCCAAAAAAGACGATCATTGGGATGATGGTGGGGATCTTCCCTCGCACCGTCAAAATAGTAACAATCAAAAATCCCAGGGGAAACACCGCTATAAGCAATGTGATAAAAGCCCACACGATATCGTATTGATACTGTGAACTGAAAGCGATCAGGTAATTTGCGACATCCTCCGCCCAATACAAAGAAAGCGGCAGCCCCAGCCATTGAGCAGAACATCTGCCGAGCAGAATCAAAACCGATATTACCGCTAAACAAATCATCACCGCCGACGCAATCAGATTGTCCAGGGTATACATTTCAATGAACTCTTGATGACGAATGTTAAATACGATGCCGTTTACCTCCTGCAGCGCGCACACGCCGGATAAAACCGCTGCAATAAGCAAAAAAGTGTTTCCCCTCGCGTTTTTCGTCAATTTCATCTTTTAACTTCCTTTCTTCTGACCGAAAGCGAGCGCGCACCCTTCGAACACTTTCCTCTGTCTGTAATATCGGCCTAAAATATTTCAGTTTGTCCCGGTATTTTTCGGGCTTTGACCGGCAAGGCAATTACGGAAAGTAGCATCGCCGTCAAAAAGAGCAGATTACTCCACTGATAGGAAGAAAGCAGATACCATCTGTCGCTGTGCAGCATCACATACGCCAAAGGGGCTATCATATCAAAGCCAACTAAAACGATGGCCGGAATCCTCGTGGGAATCACTAGCAACACCGTCATCAGAATGATAGCATAGAGCAGCGCCGGGCACCAGAAGGAAAATAAAATCTCCTCCCAATGGATGCTCCAATATTGGGGAACAAAGATGCCAAAGAG
>CABUOE010000244.1 GCA_902493155.1 uncultured Eubacteriales bacterium | reverse complement strand
GTTCTGCACGGCTCTCACTCCTACCGTTCTGCCAAACAGCTTCGGCGTTCCGCCTAATCTGTCTTTTCCATACCTTTTTCAAGCGCGGCGTTCACCGCGCTATGGTTTTTGTGCCCTTGAGATGC
Organism: uncultured Eubacteriales bacterium; assembly: GCA_902493155.1. GTDB lineage: Bacteria > Bacillota > Clostridia > Oscillospirales > Ruminococcaceae > Fumia. The sequence continues at coordinate 2,458 of CABUOE010000244.1, read as the reverse complement.
CCTAAACTCTTTCGATTCCCATCTGCCTGTTTGTGGGCTGCTCTTTCCGTCCGTTTTGCTCATCGCTTACATGGACACAAAAATTATATCATGCCGGGGAGGGACGCAAAGCAGGAAATTATCTTCCTTGATATGCTGGCTTTCTTTGGCTATAATGAAAGACATTCAGAGTGTGTTTTGAGGTGACCCGCGTATTGAAACGCTTATTTGACCCGGTTTATATTGATGCCTTGAACGGGGAGTATGTTGGTCGGGATATAGTTATGGCCGAAACGGGTTTTGCTGTAGCAATTCAAGAATCTGCAAATTCCACAGCGTATCTTAATGAGATTAGGCTTAGCCGGAGGCTTTGACTTTCAATTCAGGCCTTTGATATCTGCACCTTATCGTCAGCGTAAGCGTCCAGATATTTGATGGCATCGGTCAGTGTGCTTTTCTCAAAGAAAAACGGCTCATTGGTAACATTCCAGCGTTTGCCATATACCGCGTCCACAAGCTGTTCGATATAATAATCTCGTTCTGCCGTGGGAATTCCCAGATCCTTTGTACAAACAGGAAGCCCAACTGCCTTACAAAAATCAAAAATCTTGTCAAAGCGTTCATCATTTTGGACGATCAGCTGAACCAGCAGACAATAGCCGACCCCCGTGCCGTGCTGCAAGTGCTTCGGCAAAAGCCCAAAGCCTGCCTGTAACCCATGGGCAATGGAAACACCCGTATTTTCACAGCCGACACCAGACAGAAGCGTCGTCGCCTCAACAACATTCTCATAGGCTGGTGTGCGCAGATGTTGTGTTGCAGCGCGCATGGCTGCAACACCGTCCTTTATAAGGATATCGTAGCAAAGTTTCGCAGCAGCCCGACCCAGCAAGGAAGGCTTATAGTCGTCAAGACCCGCATTACAAACGTTGTTATTCGCAACGCTCGCCTCTGCCTCAAAGTAGGTTGCTAATGCATCTCCAATACCGGAGGTAAACATCCACGCAGGGCTTTGAACCGTGATTTCCGTGTCAACAACAACGAAGTCGGGGTTCTTATAATGGAACATAAGTTCATTCTGTGCACCGGGGTTATTGATGATCGTATGAGTAAAGGTAGGCGCATCTGTTGCAAGTGCGGTAGCAAAGCTAATCCAGTTCTTACGATAGGATGCTGCCACCGCCTTGTTAATATCCATAGTCTGTCCGCCACCCATACCGATAAATGTTTCCGGCACTTCTGGCAGAGTTTTAACAAACGCAATCAGATCACTGAGCTCCTTGTAACCTGCATATCCTGAAAATTTAACACAATATGCTTTCATGCCCGCTTCTTCAAATATTTTCGGAACACTTACAGAAAACTCATCATAGAAAAAAGGATCTATGATAAGAAGTGCAGTTTTTCCGTAGTTTGCAGCGAACTTAGGCAGGCGTTTGATCAAACCAGGACCCTGTACATACCGAGAGGGCGACTGAAAACACCGATACTCTTTTGCTTTTCCTTCCGGCATAATAATACCTCTTTCACATTATCTGAAGTCAATCGTTGGAACTATTTCTGTTGAAACGGATGAGCAGGACTCATCATACCTGCAACCAATTCGCCTTACATAACCAAATACCCGCCGTCAACAGGGATCACAGCGCCGTCAAGATAATCGGATGCATGAGAGGCCAGAAAAATTGCACAGCCCTTCATGTCCTTTCCGGTTCCCCAGCGGTTTGCCGGGATCCGGCGTGTGATCTCCTGATAGCGCGGATTATTCGGATCGGTCAAAGCAACATTCATATCGGTATCCATGTAACCGGGTGCAATACAGTTCACGTTGATATTCTTGCTCGCCAGTTCATTCGCCATCGCCTTACTGAACTGAGCAACACCACCCTTGGATGCAGCGTAGGCGGGAACAGTCATACCACCAAAGAAAGAGAGCATAGAGGCGATATTGATAATCTTGCCGTATGGTTTTTCCTTTTTAAGAAACTCTTTTGCCGCCAACTGGCTCAGTACGAACGGGGCCGTCATATTGACTTCGATCACCTCATTCCAATCCTTGGCAGGAAACTCTTCGCAGGGATAGCGGCGCTGGATACCCGCAGCATTGATGATGATGTCCAGGCCTCCAAGCAGCTCAACCCCTTTGAAAAATCCCGCTTCCCGCTGCTTTGCATCCGCAAGATCTACAACAAGACCCTGACAGTCATAGCCGCGGGAGCGAAACTCCCCTGCCACATTCTCCGCGTTCTGAGTCGTTCCAAAAATAACGACTCTTGCCCCAGCTTCAAGCAAACCTTCCGCCATGCTGTATCCGAGTCCACGTGTTCCACCGGTAACGATCGCGCGCCACCCTTGAATATTGAACAAATCCATCATATTACAATGATTCCTTTCTGCTGTGACCGCAAATTATAACGAAAGCTGTCCGTCTTAGCAGATCCCGTTTCCGCCTTATCTCTGCACTCTGCCGGTGCCGTCG
>CABUOE010000243.1 GCA_902493155.1 uncultured Eubacteriales bacterium | reverse complement strand
GCAGCGGCAAGCCGCTGATCGTCACGACCAACCTCACGCTGGACGACCTGCGGAATCCGGAGGACACCGCCCATTCCCGGATTTATGACCGGTTACTTTCTATGTGTGTTCCGGTACGCTTTACCAGCGATAACTTCCGGCAGGAAGCCGCACAAGCTAAGCTGGAACGGCTGAAAAAGCTAATGTGATAAGGAGGCGGTACGATGAAAGAAGTTCCCATCTGGGAAAAGAGCAATTTGAGTTTGGAGGAAGCTGCCGCCTACTCCAGCATCGGGATCAATAAGCTGCGCAATCTCACCGATGAAAAGGACTGTCGGTTTGTATTATGGGTGGGGAATAAACGCCTGATCAAGCGCCGCCTGTTTGACCAATTCATCGAGCAGATGTATTCCATCTGAAATTTGTGGTGTGAAAGACTGCCTGAATATGGTACAATCAAAGTGTCATACCAAGGCTCTTTCCATTACGGAAAGGAGTTTGACAATGTCCGAAAAGCGCAAAGACCATAAGGGAAGAATCCTGCGGACAGGAGAGAGCCGGAGAAAAGACCTGATTTATCAATACCGCTATACGGATATCCGGGGAAAGCGCCAGACGGTTTATTCCTCTGATTTAAGGGAACTGCGGGAAAAAGAGAAAGAAATCCAGAAGCAGCTTGACGCGGGAATCGACTATGCCGCCGGAAAAATCACCGCCATAGAACTGGTAGAGCGGTATATCGGCCTAAAGCAGGGCATCCGCTACAACACGAAGGTTGGATACAATTTTGTGCGGAATCTGATTCGGCAAGAAGATTTTGGATACCGCCCGATCCGGGATATCAAAGTATCCGATGCCCAACAGTGGATCATGAAGCTGCACGGCGACGGAAAGGGAGACAGCACCATCACCAGCGTGCGGGGCGTTGTCAAACTGGCATTTCAAATGGCCTGCAACGAGGATATCATCCGAAAAAATCCCTTCGACTTCAAGTTGGTGGAGGTCGTTCCCAATGACTCGCAGAAGCGAATCACCATGACCCAGGAGCAGCAGGAAATCTGGATGGGTTTTATTCGGGGTGACAAGACCTACCGCAAGTATTACGATGAGTTTGTAGTCCTGCTGGAAACCGGGATGCGGGTGAGCGAGTTCTGCGGCCTGACCAAAAGCGATCTGGATTTTGAGAACCGTCGTATCCGGGTGGATCACCAGCTCGTCCGGGAGCGGGGCAGCAAGTACTATGTGGAGAAAACAAAAACCGAATGTGGCTGTCGTTTTATTCCCATGACGGATACGGTGTACCAGAGCCTTAAAAATATCCTGGCTCGTCGCAAGACACTCAAAGCAGAGATGATCGTCGACGGATACACCGGATTTTTGCTGCTGGATAAGGACGACAAGCCCAAGGTGGCACTGCACATCGAAAATGAGATGCGCTGGGCCATGAAGAAGTATCGCAAGCTGTACCCGGACAAGCCCCTGCCGCACATTACTCCCCTTGTGTTCCGTCATACCTTTTGCAGCAACATGGCCAATGCGGGTATGGATATCAAGAACTTGCAGTATGTGATGGGCCACTCCGATGTGGGGGTGACACTGAATGTCTACACCCACGCCAGCTTTGACCGGGCAGCCGAACAGATGGCAAAAATCCTTGCGTTCCCCGCTGTGACAGCTTGAAAAATCAGGTCAAATCCGCAGTTGGTACTACACCAATTACTACACCATTTGCCAATGAAATTGCGTAGATTTACGCAGATTTGCGTGGGCAGCATGGCAACCACAACGAAAAGAAAAAGCGCCGAAAAGCCAGTCATATCAATGGTTTGCAGGCTTATGAAGGGATATATAAGAGATGACCAAAATACTATTTGTTTGCCACGGCAGGATTTACTGGGCATGATAAAAAGTCTCACATCGTCTCATAGCCCCCGTTTTTAAGCGTTTTTTGTGTTTCAATCTCAAATTTACCAAAGATTTACCAATATTTCTGGAGAGTCAGACTTGCAGATTCTAAAACCAGAATAAGGAGATCAATACTATGACAGAGATGAAGAAACACATTTATGATGAGAGCAATGGCCTTTGGTATGAACTCATTGGCGATTATTATATTCCGGCTCTTACCCTCCCCTCTGAGGAACAGCGTCCCATTGGTAAATGGGGACGGATGCACCGGGAGTACCTCAGAGAGCATTGCCCAATCCTCCTGAATGATTTGATCTTGAGCGGTCAACTCTGGACATATCTGGCTGATCTGAACGAACAGGCGCAGCGCAGATTACAATCGATTATCAGACAGATGCAGGAAGCGGAGTCTGTGACCGAGGAGATGAAAGCTGCCGATCAGATGGCATGGGTCGGAGCGATGAACAGCATCCGAAGCCGGGCAGAAGAAATCATTCAATCTGAAATGATTTACTGCTGAAGTGTCAGTTTTCCAGTTCAGCCAGTTTTACGATAACATTACCCTGTTGGAGCAGCCAGTCCGAAAATTCTTTCGGGCTGGCTGTTTTCTTTTTCACAGCCTGTTTCCGCTGCAAGGCTTCTTGTTTGAAAGATTCAAAAGCAATCAACATTTCTTCCAGACGGTCAGCAGGAAAGCCAGAAGTTTTCTTTGCCTTATTG
>CABUOE010000242.1 GCA_902493155.1 uncultured Eubacteriales bacterium | reverse complement strand
GACAAGGATTTCTATTTTATCATGACCGCCGCCGACACCGATAAGCAAAGCCTGTCCCGGACGGTGGAGGGCTTTCGGGGCTTCACTGAGGACTGCCTGGACGGGGCGCGGGAAAAGGGAATCCTCTACGGCGTCGGCGCCTGGCAGGCCGGAGAGATTCGGAACACTCCCGCCATGGAAGAAGCCTACCAAATGGGGAGAAACGCCTGACCGGCGCCTCATCTGGGACGTTAATGCGGCAGAACGGACAAATCGCACAAAAAGGTCTGAACCCTTAGGGGTTCAGACCTTTTTTAAGGGTCGGGGTTTCGCCCTTTATTTTTTGGACTCCGTCTCCTTTCCCATTGGCAGCAGCCGCGCGTCCTTCGAAAAAAAGGTCCGGTATCCCAGCGAGACGAACAGCACCGTCGCCAAAGCAGTGGCCCCGAGAATGGCCAGCATGATGCCGATTTGGTACTTGATGGCGGTGAGGGGAAAGGTGCCCGACAGAATCTGCCCCGTCATCATGCCTGGCAGCGAAACGATCCCCATGGTGAGCATGTTGTTCATAGTGGGCAGAATGGCGCTGTCGAAGGCGTCATTGACAATCTGCTTAGTCGCCATAAAGGGCGTCGCACCCAGCATAAGGGAATTTTCGACCATCTCCCGCTTGTCGGCCATGTCGCCGCAGAGCTTGTTGGCCCCCAGCGCGATGCCGGTCATGCAGTTACCTACCACCATGCCGGAAATGGGGATAAAATACTGAGGATTGAACCAAGGCCGGACCTGCAGCACTACAATGATGAAAAAAGCGGCTGTCATGAGCGCTCCAAAAATCATCGAAACAGCGATGAGCTGTTTCAGCGCCCGGGACATAGGGACTTTGACCCGCTTGATGGCGTTATAGATGGCAAATCCAATCATAATGGCTACCATCAGGACGGTGAGCCACCAGTGAGCATGCCGAAACACCAGCATCAGGATAAACCCCATGACCGTCAGTTGAACCGTCATCCGGGTGGTGGCGATAAGGATTTCCTTTTCCCGCCGGATTCCCCGGCTCTTAAAGATAATGAGCAGAACCAGAACAAAGACATAGGCGATGGCAAGCTGCCCAATGGACAAATCCATGACGGCGTTTTCACTCATGGCCATTTCTCCTTTCAGCGGACAAATTTTCCTCTTCGGGATGGGCGGTATTTTCTTCCACCTCTCCCTTGACGATGCGAATCCGCGCCTCCGGGAACCGCCCGGCCACCTGAGGCGAATGGGTGACCATGATGAGCTCTTTATTTCGTTCCCGCACGAATTTCACCAGCACGTCCAGGATAAATTCCTCGGTTTTTTTGTCCAGTGCACTGGACGGCTCGTCCAGCAGATAGGTCTCAGCGTCCATCAAAAGCACCCTTGCTAAGCAAAGCCGCTGTTTTTCCCCGCCGGACAGGGTGGAGCACCCATCGTCGGGGAGCTTTTCCAGCTCCACCTCCCGCAGAATCTCCCGCAAAGCGCTTTCCGGCCGGGGCACCCGTTCGGAAAACAACCTCCCGATTTGCAAATTTTCCCCGATGGTGCCGGGATAAATCACAGGCGTCTGCCCCAACATGACTACATTTCGCCGCAGGGCCACGCTGTCCATCTGGGCCAAATTCTCCCCATTGTAGCAGATGGTTCCCTCGTCGGGGACAATCAGTCGGTTGAGCATTTTGAGCAGAGTGGTCTTACCGCTCCCCGAAGCCCCTACGATACAGGTGATCTGCTTGTCAATGGTCAGTTTCGGTATGCTTAAAATTTCCTGTAACCGTAAATTTTCGATGGTAAACATCCGTCATTTTCCTCACTCTTTATTTTTAAAGGGAAATTTCATCTGAGCCGTCTTAATGGAGGGCAGCTTCCGGGGCACGACCGCCGCCTCAGGGTCGGGATAGCCGACCAGGGTGGGGGAGTCCTTGTGATGATTGGCTGCATTCCGCAGAATCGCCTGACGGGACGTGTTGGCGTAACAGTACAGGCAGCCGTTTAGGCAGCTGTCGTAAACGCCCACGTCGGCGCTCTGGATGCAGCCGCATTCCGCCCGCTGTCCCGGATCCTTCTTCCCATGAACGGGAGCTCCTATGACCGCTGCGGCAAACCCTTCGCTGATGCAGGCCTCCCGCACAACGCCCCACCGGGTGAGCTTTGCCTCTTCGCAGCAGGCGGAAAGCACCATCCCGTGACTTCGGGCGATATCGGAAAGTCCCTCTGCGACAGCCCTCACCTCTTCTTCCGACCAGGAGTGGGCCGCTAAGGCACTCCCGGCAGGCGAAAGCTTCCGATACCAGTCTATCAAGCTGAACACACAGCGTCCGGTGTACCCTTCCAGCCGCTTTGCCATCTCAGAAAACGCCTCCAGATGCCGTTTTGTCGTCCAATCTTCCGATAGGATCACCGGGTCGTACCGCCAGACTACCTTCTCCGGCCCCAGCTTTTGGGACAGCATGCAAAATGCCTCCAATAGCACCCTTTTGTCCGGAAGGTTCGGCTCGATGTCCCTGCCATAGGGAGTGATGGTAAACTGAAACCCAAAGGGAATCCCGAATCTACAGAGCTCGTCCAGATAGGGGAGCAGGGGCAGGGGATTCTTGGTCCAGAAGACGATTCCCTCCGCGT
>CABUOE010000241.1 GCA_902493155.1 uncultured Eubacteriales bacterium | reverse complement strand
AATCGAATGACACATCTTGAGATACCCAACAATATCTTTAACTAAGGGAAACGGGAAACTCCATGCCCGATATTTCAAAGCTTCCGGAATTGGCGGAAGTGCTTGATTTATCGCTAGACAGCCTCTTGGGAAACGGGGAACCCGCCCAGCTGCTCAAGCATGCGGCGGAGGGAAAAACAGAGGCGTTCGTCCGTGAAAACCAGGTGCCGCAGCAGGTTTTTAAAGAGGTGGCGCCCATGCTTCCGCCGAAGGACGCGGACATGGTATTTGAGCATACAGCACCGCCTTTCGATTTGACGGACATCGCCGAGATTCTCCCGTTTATCAGCGGCAGCCTCGTTGACGATCTGTTTCGGAAAGGCGTGGAAAATAAAAATGTTCAGGACTTGGACGATTTGGAAGAGCTTCTTCCCTTTGTGAGCCCTGCCCTTCTCGAAGAAATGGTGGAGCAGCGTCTCTATTGCAGCGAAGAGGTTTCCTCCTGTTTCCCCTTTCTTTCTGAAGATCAGGTAGACCGTGTGAGCGCCAAAATCTATGACACCTACGGCCTGGAAGGGATGGAAGACAGGGACTGTTTTCCCTTCATGTCGGAGAGGGCGCTTGCGGAAACGGCACAGCGGAAATTTGAAAAAAACGGCCTGAACGACATGGATATTCTGGCTCCTTTCCTCAGCCAGAATCAGCTCCATGAACTGGCAACAAAAGCAGTCGCTAAAGACGGAATCAAAGCAATTATCCCTCTTGCGCCTTTTTTGGGCAAAAGCCTGCTGGAAGAATGGGTCAAAGAATTGTTCTGACAGAATTTTTCTTATGCCGCCGTCAGGGCGGCATATTTTTTAGCCAAATACGGAAAGCAAGCTTGACATTCTGATGGAACTGTGTTATTCTGTTGATGGAAAGCTAGCTTTACATCAGAAAGGACGACCCACATGAAGAACAAACTGGAGGAGTTCCGCAAACACCGGGGCATCCGGCAGGAGGAACTGGCAGATGCCCTCGGGGTGTCCCGCCAGACCATCGGTTCGCTGGAAAACGGCCGGTACAATCCGTCCATCCTGCTGGCGTTCAAGATCGCCCGATACTTTGACACAACAATTGAAGAAATTTTTTTGTATGAGGAGGAAACAGACCATGAATAAGCCGATTCGTGTGATTTTGCTCATAATAGGTCTCGGGCTCTTGGCCACAGGAGCCGTTTTTATGAAGATGGGACTGTTCGAGGAAATGAAGGCCCTGCCCGGCGTGATGATCGGCGTGGGAGCCGGCCTGTTCGGCCACAGCCTGGGCGCTCTCATTCAGGAGAGAACCTTAAAGCGCCATCCCGAGGAAGCCCGGAAGCTTCAGATTGAGCAGACCGACGAGCGCAATGTCGCCATCAGCCGGGAAGCCAAAAGCCGCGCCTTCGACGTGATGGGGTACGTCTACGCGGCGCTGATGCTTGCCTTTGTTATGATGGGGGCTGAGCTCATGGTGGTTTTGCTGCTGGTGGCTGCCTATCTCATTACCTACGGCGTGATGATTTACGAGCTGAACCGCCTGCACAAAGAAATGTAAGACTGTCCTTTTTAAAGGAAGTGGAATCACTCCGCATAGCCGTCACATATACTGTACTATATTATGTTTTTATAGAAGAAGTCCGATTTTGCCGCCCTTCAGCGGACAAAATTGAGGACGAAGTCCTCAAAGTGCTTCTTCGGCAATAAACGCGGTTTTACTGCGTTTATTGTACCATAGAAAGGGAGGCTATGCTTATGGTGATACATGTAGTAAAACAAGGCGACAGCGTTTACTCGGTGGCACAGGAATATGGAGTTTCGTCGGACCGTCTGCTCATCGATAACGGGCTCACCGACGATTCTGAGCTGGTCATCGGCCAGACGTTAGTAATCCTCTACCCGGAACAGGTACATACCGTGAAGGCGGGGGAGACCCTTCGCTCCATCGCGTTGCAGTACGGTTCCACTGTAGTGCAGATTTACCGCAACAACCCCCAGCTGCGGGCGCTGCCCAATTTGATGGAAGGGGAGGAGCTGGTGATTTCCTTCCAGCAGCAGAAGGAAGGAGCCATGTCGGTCAACGGTTACGCCTATCCCTTTGTGAACAGGGATCTTTTCCGGGAAACCCTGCCTTATCTGACCTATGTGACGCCCTTTACCTACGGCTTTACCCCCACAGGGGAGCTGGTGGATCTGGACGATGCATTCATGATTGAGGAGGCCCGAAACTACGGTGTGGCTCCGCTGATGCACCTGTCCACCCTGACCGAGGAAGGGGGCTTCAGTAACGACCTGGCCCACATCGCCCTCAACAACATGGAGGTTCAGGAGAGGCTTATTCAAAACGTCATCGCCACCATGGGACGGAAAAACTACTACGGCCTGGACGTGGACTTCGAATATGTCTTTCCCGAAGACCGCGACGCCTATACCGCCTTTATTCGGAACCTGCGAAACCGCCTGAATCCCCTGGGCTACGAGGTGACGGTGGCCCTGGCCCCAAAAACCTCAGCGAACCAACGGGGCCTCCTCTACGAGGGTCACGACTTCCGCGGCCTGGGCCAGGCTGCCAACTGGGTGCTCTTGATGACCTACGAATGGGGGTACACCTATGGGCCGGCAATGGCCGTCAGCCCCATCAACAAGGTTCGGGAAGTGCTGGATTA
>CABUOE010000240.1 GCA_902493155.1 uncultured Eubacteriales bacterium | reverse complement strand
ATTTTACAGAGTTTTATTGTACCATTTTGGCAATTCTTATTCAATACCCATGGCCTGTGCTCCCAAATACTTTTCCAAACGGTTCTGGACTTTTCAGGAAAGCAGAGAAAAGGAGCAACCTGCCGTCAAACAGGCTTGCTCCTTTTCATAGGTCCTTGCATATCGCTTGTTATTCCATTTTTGCGCTCACACCAATATTGACCATATAGCTGCCATACACCCAGGAATTGGGTGCGCCCGTTACGGAAATCGTGACAGGGACTTCCGTCTGACCGGTAAATTGCTCTTTACCAGTCATATCAATCTGAGCCACCAGATTGTTTTCCGTAAACGCCTCAATTTCATCCGGCGGGCCGACAGCGGTCACGCTGAGACTCTGCGTATATACGGCCGCTTCGTATCCCGCGGGAAGATTCTTGAAGGTAATCGTCTCCGGGTTGAGGGAAACAGTCCGGGTTGTAAAAGTGTCCAAATCGATGCTCACTTTGGCCGTATAAATATTACTGACGTTTTTAAATCCCGTCGGCAAACTGACATCCACATCAAATTCATTGCTTGTGGGGCTGATCGTCGAAAAATCAATGGCGGGCAACGTGAGCTCGGAAATATTTGCAAACGCATCCTCTGGCCCAGCCACTTCGATTTCCTTTGGTTCGACGGTCACGCGGCTTTCAAAGCCGGTAAGGTTGCTCGGTCTCCCCGAGAATTCCACCTGTAAGGGCAAAACCTTTCGGTACAACACATTGCATGTGACTTCGACCGATTCCATGCTCAAAGTAAGATTATCGCTCTTAATTTCATTTCCATCTGCATCTAGCATTACCAGCCGGCCTGTAAAATGTTTGGTCTCTGTCAAAGGCGTCTTGTCCTGCTCATAAGGGATGGTCACCTTTGCGACCTGATCGACCTCTTGTTTTGGGCCGGAAACCGTCACGCTATCGCTAGAAAGGGTCGGCGTATTCAAATAGTACTGCGGGTCTACAGGCGGCGTAATCTGGCTGGTATCAATATTGAATACCTTTTCGCTGTAGTAATCCACAGTGACTAAAATGCTGGAAGGTTCAATCGAAACCACCTCATAGTTGGAGAGATTCCCCAATTTGGTGGCGGAAAGCTCCAATTTGTAGTTGCTTACTGGACCGGTCAAAGACGCTGCCTGTTTCGCTTCAATCTGCAAATCGGTATTTTTAACCTGGTTGACGGTCAGGCTGTTCCCCTTGATCGCCACTTTTGCCTTGGCGTTGATGGGGCTAAACACTTTTAGACCCGACTGCTGAGCCGAGTCCGACAAATTGACGACAATCGGCACATCTGTCACAGTACGTGGGATTTCCTCGGTATTGCGCGTGGCAAAAACAACCCAAATGACCAGCGCGACAAATACAGAGAAAATCAAAACAAATTTATTGTTATAGAATAAACTTCCTAAGCTAAATTTTTTATGGTTCATGATTTTCTTCCCCTCCTAATGGAAGGAATTCTGCTCGTACGTTTTTCACCGTTCGCATTTTCTTCCGGCAGAAGAAGCGCTTCCAGTGCGCTCTGCAACGTTTCACGCGTATAATTCCGCGTCAAAACCCCATTGACCGCAATGGAGATCTGTCCGGTTTCTTCGGATACGACCACGACGACCGCATCGGAGTTTTCACTCATTCCGATCGCAGCGCGGTGGCGGGTGCCAAGATCGACGCTGACGGTATCGCTTTTGGTCAGTGGAAGGATACAGCCAGCGGCATAGATCACCCCGTCACGGATCACCATCGCCCCGTCATGTAACGGCGCTTTATTCCAAAAGATGTTGCCAATCAGCGGCACCGAAGGCTCCGCGTTGACAATTGTACCTGTGTCAATGATGTCGCCAAGCTTTGTTTGCATTTCGAACACCATCAAAGCGCCTGTTTTGGATTTCTGAAATTTGCCAGACGCTTCCACGACTGCGTTAAGGCATTTCCGTTTTTTCTGCAGGGCTTTTTCCGCTTCCTCCGAAGAGATCTGGAACCAATATTTCCCACCCAATTTGCTGCGGCCAATTTGCTCCAACGCACGGCGAATTTCTGGCTGAAAGATCACCAACAGGGCAATAATGGTAAAATTGAAAAAATAATCCAATAAGGTCCTCATCATGTTCAAATGGATCACAACAGAGGCAGCATAGACCCCCATCAGGATGATGATTCCCTTGACCAGTTGCTCTGCCCGTGTTTCGCGGATCAACTTAATTCCATTATAAATAATAAAGGAGACCAGCAATACATCCAATGCGTCGCTCAAACTGAAAGTATGGAGCAACGCAACAAATGTATCCCAAAGCCCGGTAATAAAATCCATATTCTCTTGCACCCACTATCTTCCGCTTTTCACAAGCTCTCAATCTATTTTTAACGTTCGTATGCCTTCATATAATAAAAATATCCAATATAATATTATCACAATTAATGGGATATGCAAATGCTTTTCCCCTATTTTCTATGAATTTTCATAACCGTGTTGGAGAACGCACGGATCTCATTCATATTATTAAAGGCGGACGGGCATACACGCACAGCCCCCTGCTGCAAAGTCCCAAAACTCTCGTGAGCCCTAGGCGCACAGTGCAACCCCGCACGGACGGCGATCCCCGCCGCATTTAACCTCTGTGCTACAGCCTCGCTGTTGGCCTCCTTTATATTGAAG
>CABUOE010000239.1 GCA_902493155.1 uncultured Eubacteriales bacterium | reverse complement strand
AAATCTTCTGAAACTGGCAAGCCGGTGTTCTTTGACTAATCTCGAATCATACTCACTAGAAGCGGGCAAAATCCTTGCCCGCTTCTCATATTTGTGAAAAAATACGGGATACTAATGAGGCTGCCTCGTCTTGAATTTCTCCTTTTTTGCGGAAAAAATGTTGACAAACGAAGGAAGGTATGGTATCATAATAAACGTTCCGTGTGACGCGGCTGACGCGCACCAGTTGCACGGAGAGATGTCCGAGTGGTTTAAGGAGCTGGTCTTGAAAACCAGTGATCCCGCAAGGGACCGTGGGTTCGAATCCCACTCTCTCCGCCACATTTTAATTGAACAGTTCGAAAGAACGTTTCCATGGAGTTGTACTCAAGTTGGTGACGAGGCTCCCCTGCTAAGGGAGTAGGTCGGTTAATACCCGGCGCGAGAGTTCGAGTCTCTCCAACTCCGCCAAGAAAGACCGTTTGATAAAGGCCCATAAAGCCTGATATCAAGCGGTTTTTTATGTTTTTAGGTACTTTTATCAATAGCATAATTAGGCATAAAATAGCATTAAAATGCGTATACAGTTACACAGAAAATACACAGTTAAAAGACTAAAGTATATTTAGCTTTTATATGATTTTACAAAAACAAAAGCCAAGGTTCTTTCGGCCCGGCTCTTTTTATATCCCCTATAAAACCAAAAGCCGCAAGAATGTGCGCACATTCTCACGGCTCTTAGCTATCACACGTGATAATAATAGCACAAATTGGCAGCGTTTGCAATCCCCTATTTTCCCATCTTTTTCTTCATGAATGCTATCAGTGTGCGAATGGCTCCCAATTGGTGACCATATTCCGTATGGGAAGATATAAGGAGATGCAGCAAAACCATTTCTTCTATCTGATCGGTCACGTGGAAGGATGGTGTTTTTGGGGAGTGACAATAGCAAAACCTTTTTGCTTCCTAAAAACCGTTTAAAGAAAGGCCTCCCCCCTACTTTGCGATTTTTCGATATAGAGAGAACGAAAGCACACCATGTAGGCATCGTTTTTCATCATACCCAACCATCAGAACAAATGACGTAAAATGGCAGAAGGGACACTTTCTCATGTGAAGTGTCCCTTCTGGCCTCTGTCTTTTTTATTGAAAGAAATTAATCGATCCGGGCACCTGACCCATCCACACGATATCCATCCGGAGTTTCCTGATTGATATACATGCCGCCATCTGCGCCTACATAATAGGATTTGCCGTACCAGCCGACCCATTCGTTAACCGCCATGGTGCCATCTTCCTTCACAAAGACCTGTTTGCCGTCTTTTTCTAGCCAGGTCTTCACAGCAGCAGCGCCGTAGTCGTTGAAGTAGTACCAATTGCCGCCAACTTTCTGCCAACCTTTGACCATGTTGTAATACTGGTCGAAATAGTATGTTTTTCCGTTTCCTCCGTTTTCTTCTTTAAAGGTTTTGAGGCTATTAGACTGGATACCGTAGTAAGAGGCAATATTATTGTACGGCACATACTCCAGCGCCTCATAGTTGCTCTCCACATAGGCTAATGGCATTTCGTCGGAACCGGGCCATTCCTCCCACGCGGTCGGATTGTTTCTGGAAGGAACCCAGATGGGGTAAAATCCCTGGCCCTCTTCCTCGACGCTGGCCGTTCCAATGCGTGACGCCGTATCCGGAATCACATATTTGACGTTGGTGGACGGGCTTCCGAAGATTTGATTACCGATTGTGGTTACACCCCAGGGAATGATGATGGTATCGACTTGTCCGCCCTCTCCGTAAGGTCCGCAGTAGCGATAAAAAGCGTAGTTTCCGATTTTCACCAGCCCTGGATGAAAGTCGTTAGGTTCCTTGTATCTGGGATATTTCAGCAGTTCTGCAAAATCCTTGGTATACAAAGCGCCGTTATAGGAAGCATAAAATGGATTTTCTTCGCTGACTGTATAAAACCAATCGGTAGACATCAAAGGAGTAATATCGTTCATACTCCTGCCGATCACCACGTATTTGCCAAAGCGGAAAGAATTGGATACCCCGGTAATCCCGTCGCCGAAAATCAGGGTATATTCCCCATATTTATCATCGGGATACTTGTTTTCGCTGACTTCCGGCAACCGGCCGATACCATCAATGGTTATCGTTTTTGCCGTGTCGTCCACTTTCCAGGTAAAGCCGTCTTTTGACCCGCCGCACGACGACAAACATAAGCATAAACAGGCGGCCAAGCAGGCCAAGGTAAATATTGTACCAATCTTTTTCATTAGATTCCCTCCCTATTATTAGTGAATCACTCTTTT
Organism: uncultured Eubacteriales bacterium; assembly: GCA_902493155.1. Classification (GTDB taxonomy): domain Bacteria; phylum Bacillota; class Clostridia; order Oscillospirales; family Ruminococcaceae; genus Fumia. Next base: position 397 of record CABUOE010000239.1, on the reverse strand, counting down.
GGATGCGCAAACACTTTTATTCCATAGGGACCCATCAAAGTTTCTATCTTTTCTTCATACGGATGCTGATTTCGCCGCTGTTGAGGGCGTTGATCCGGCCGTCTTCTGTCCGGACCAAAAGCCGTCCCTCTCCGTCAATGTCCAGCGCGACGGCGGCATACTGCTCCGTCATGCCCACCACATTGACTTCCTGCCCCAGAAAAAACAGGTCTTTTCGATACTGCTCCAAAAACGAAGCCTTATTTTCCGGAAACTTCTGCCCGTAAAAATACCGCTCAAAGTTTTTTAAGAGCGCCGCCGCATAATCGGCTCTTTCGATCCGTACGCCGGTCTCCTGGAACACCGAAGTGGCGATACCGCGGATTTCCTCTGGAAAATCGTCGGCAGCCTGCCCCAG
>CABUOE010000238.1 GCA_902493155.1 uncultured Eubacteriales bacterium | reverse complement strand
CGGGACAGTTCCTTATGGTGCGCTCATACGTGACATTTCCGAACTCATCATATCAGATCAATCAGAGTTATTACTGGAAAATAAAATTTTCCACCTGCTGAGCAAAGAACTTTCTGATGCTGAGCAGCGGAACATTTACAGGCACCTTGCACCGCATATTCAATCTGACTACACCGTTGTGCATGCGACCTTTCAGGGGCTGAGTCATCGGCGGCTTCAAATGCTGAAGAAAGATGTGGCGATACAATTTAAAGTGCCCCTATTTAAATATTTGGAAGGAGTCTTTTTTGTGCTGCCTTGTCAGGGGCAGAAAGAAATCAGCAGTATGCTGCAGCAGATGATGCCCATTTTTTCCTATTATGTGCCAGAGCATTCCATGGGCTACAGCTCGGCTGCGGTGGGCGTAAAGCAGTTTTCTTCTGCATTTCGCCAGGCCCTTTCGGCGGACGAAATAGGAGGAGTATTGGGAAAATCCCCAATGGGATATGATGCGCTGTCTGTCTATCAGTTGCTGCTACCGCTGAAGAATCATCAAATTCTGAGGAATTTTTGCAGCAGCATTCTTGACCCGCTAATAAAGCAGGATCTCTTGGAAACAGTTTCTGTATACCTTGAATGCAATGGAGATGTCAAAAGAGCGGCAGGCAAGGTGGGGAAACATGAAAATACAGTCCGATTTCGAATCGGTCAGGCAAAAAACCTGCTGAATTTAGATGACTATGAATTTATTGAAAAAGTATCCATCGCGCTTAAAGCGAGAGATATTTTCGGGCAGCAAATGGGGACCAACTAAGACTCTGCTAAGGAAAATATGAATCCGGCGACGTATTTGCAACAATTGGATTTTGAACCTGCTTTCTGGTCCGGGTAACCGGCAGAAAGCGCACGTATCGCTTGCGCCCGGGGCGGTTCCAGATGCTACCAACGGATCAGCGGTTTCCGGGCTGGGTGTCTTGATGCCCTCGCGCTTTTTGTAGGCGGTAGGGTTAAGTACCTTTTCCTCCTGCAAGAGCTTTGCGATCTGCATCTGGCCTCTCCCTTCCATGCACAGCTTGAAAATGTGCTTGACTACCAATGCCGCCGCTTCATCCACGACCCACTTTGTCTTGTCCTCCGGGTCTTTACGGTAGCGTTCTATGGTGTTGCAGACACTGCCTACAATCCCACAGACAGATGTCAGAATATAAATAATCAAAACCCGGTATCCTGTTTTATGCGACTGCAGTTAGCAGGATACCGAGTTTTATTTTGATTTGTGCTGTAAATTGAGATTTTGTCAATTCAGCAAAGTTAAGATGATTGTTACAGTCTACTGATTTGTTGTATGGAGAGGATAGGGCGGTAGTTGTACTCTTTGTTTGCAGCGGTGCGTTTTTGGAATGAAAAGCCTGACTGCGTCAGATTCAATTTGCCACTTCATTTTTTGCAGAAACTGTGGTATGCTACTTAAGAGGTGAGGACTGTGCAGTTTCGACCGTCTGTTTATGATGCCGCCGATCAGCAGGTGCCTGTAGTTATTGAACCGGTGACACCGCAGGATGCCGTGACAACGACAACGGAGCGCGGTGGCAGACGGATTGGACCAGCGAATATATCTCAAAAGGTAAATTCGATGTCTATGGGCTGAAAACGCGGGTTGGCGAATTGGTGACCTTGGGAGCTTATGAGATCAGCGAAGATGTGGTTACCGTCCACATTGTCTATATGGAGAGTCAGGCGCGGCACCGCGGTATTTGATTTGTGACGAGGCTGCCAGAGATATTTTTGTATCTTATTTAGAGGAGGGCTGACTATGGAAGATGCGAAATGGTACTTTACACATGAAACGGAAGAAGACAGACTGTGGTATCGCACCTTTTTTGCGATGTGCCGAAAGTTCGGCGTGTCGTGGCCGAAAGCCAGCGAGGAGCAGAAGGCTTTTATTGAAGAGATTACCCGAATCAATTATGAGAGAGAAATGGCAAAACGAAATATGACGGCGAAGCCTGTCCGCGGCTTCTTTGACGCAGAGACGTCTGCTTGACCCACACCGTGACCCACACGGGGAAATGAGCGGACAAAAACAATGGAGAGGATAGGACGTACCTCCCACAATATACCGAGCGGAAAGGCTCCAAAATCCCTGAAAACCGTCAAATGGAGCGCCCCGATACACTTCGTAATCAGCAGGTCATGTGTTCGAGTCACACCGCCAGCTCCAAAAAGCATCGAAAACTTCGGTTTTCGATGCTTTTTTGCTGCAAAAACGCTGAAAATGGTGTGAGTCAAAATGCGGGTCAACTGCCTGCCCCACACCCTGACCCACATCGGCTGGCAGTCAGCGGCTTTGCCGCCTACTGCCAGCTCATGCCCCATGGGTACAACGAAATACGCAGAAAGACTTAAAGAGTACCGGAGAGGAAACTTTTGCCTTCTCTCCGGTATTTTTGCGTCTTTTTTCTGCTCGCATCACTTGCGCCATGAAGCTGCCCATTTTCTCCGCGGCCTTTTGCTGCATCTGCCGTGTGACGTGGGTGTAGGTGCAGAGGGTGAAGCCTGCGTCGTAGTGGCCGAGCGTGCAGGTCATCTCCCGCATGGCCTTCGCCAATTCCAGCATGGCTTTCCGCGCCGCGACCACCAGTTCATCACGAGATTTGCTTTTCTGCTCGTAGACGTGCAGCAGCTCCTGACGGAAAATTTGGTTGGTCAGCGTGGATTTGATTTGGCGGATACCATCTTTGGACAGGTATGCCTGATTCGGCTTTGCCGACCACGCCATCA
>CABUOE010000237.1 GCA_902493155.1 uncultured Eubacteriales bacterium | reverse complement strand
TATAATACCATTTCCCTCCTGAGTACACCCATCCGGTTTCCATTAAACCATTGGTGTCAAAGTGATACCACTTGCCCTGGAGCGTAAGCCAGCCGGTGGCTTTCGAACCATTCTTTTGCAGGTATGTCCAGTTGCCGGTACTGTCTTTTTTCCATGCTGCGCCTACTGGTACAGTTACTGTGGATGCGATTAGAGACAGTACAAGCAGGGATGTAATCAGTTTTTTCATTTTTTCCTCCTGAGCCGGTTTAGATCGTTCCGGTGTACAAAGTTTCTTGTAAGAAGGCGATTTTTGCAATAATTGATGTATTTCATGGTACCATATCCGCAAGCCCTATTAGGCTTGCATGCCGCTTTCAGCGGCATCAAACGGCTTCAGCCGTTTTGTTATGGTGATAATCATCCACAAAAAGTTTTATGCAAAAACTTTGCGCCTTCGGCGCATGGCACACTTTGTGTGCCATTTGTGGATATTATACGGCAGATAAATCAAAAAGTCAAAAAAGAGAACCCCTGAGAAAAGACCTATGAATTACATTGAGTTTCCAATAGATAAAATCAGCTGATTCTCCGTAAATTCGTGGAAAATCGCCAATAATCATTGACTTTTGGCGGAGTAGCCAGTATAATAAGATTATAATTGATAATAATTTAACAATTCGACGGGCTACAGCATTAACCTGTTAAACTAAACCATTAAGGAGGATTTTATGGAAGTATTTATCTGTGTGGGCAGTTCCTGCCATCTCAAAGGGTCCTACAATATCATCAACGCCTTCCAGAAGCTCATCGAGGAGCACAAGCTGGAGGATAAGGTGGAACTGAAGGCGTCTTTCTGCCTGGGACATTGCACCGACGGCGTTTCCACCAAAATTAACGGGAAGTTTGTCGATCACGTATCCCCGGAAAACGCGGTGGAGATTTTCAACAAATACGTGTTGGAACCGATTCAAAACGGCAACTGACCGAGCTAGGGGAAAGCCGCATTCCGCCCAATAGTGGGAACGTTTTCATTGGGGCAGAAGCGCTTTCCATCCGGTAACCGATAGCATAGCGCCCAAAATCGGACGCTTTAGAAAGGCGTGAATGTTTTGGAAGTACTGAGCTTTAAAAAAGCCAACTGCAAAGACTGTTATAAATGTATCCGCGAATGCCCCATCAAAGCCATCCGGGTCAACGACCGCCAGGCGCAGATTATCCCGGAGGAGTGTATTTTGTGCGGCCGGTGCGTCAAAATCTGCCCCCAAAACGCAAAACAGGTCCGGGACGACGTGCCACGAGTCAAAGAAATGATGAAGGCGGGCAAAAAGGTGGTGGCGTCGCTGGCGCCGTCCTACATCGCCGCCTTCGATACCGACGGGTTTGCCCCCATCGCTGAGGCCATCAAGAAACTGGGGTTTCTCGACGTGCAGGAAACCGCTGCCGGCGCCAATGTGGTCAAACGGGAGTACGAACGGCTGGTCAGAGAAAAACAGCCGGTCATCATTTCTTCCTGCTGCCATTCGGTGATCCGTTTAATCCAGAAATATCACATCGGCTGCCTGCCCTACGTGGCCAAGGTGCTGTCTCCTATGGACGCCCACGGCCACCTCATGAAGGAGCAGTACCCCGACGCTGAGGTGGTGTTCATCAGCCCCTGTATCTCCAAAAAAGACGAAGTGGATCAGTACTGTAAGGGCGAGAGCATCAGCATCACCATCACCTTTGACGAGTTGGCCGACTGGTTCGCCGAGGAAGGCGTGCAGATCGACAACTCCAAAGGAGACGGTTCCAGATACCGCTCCCGGTTCTTCCCGGAGACCGGCGGCATCATCAAGAGCATGGATTTGGACCCCACCTACAAATACATCGCCATCGACGGGGTGGAAAACTGCCGGAGAGCCTTGGACGAAATCGCCGAGGGCAAAATGGAGGGCTATTTTATCGAGATGAGCGCCTGCGAGGGAAGCTGCATTAACGGCCCCGGCATGCCTCACGAGAAGAAGGGTATCATCACCTCCCGCGCCATGGTGGAAAAAATCGCCGACCAAAAGAAAGATTACGATGTGGTACATAACTTAAACCTGAACAAACGCATCGATTTGGACCTGCCCCGCCAGAATATTCCTGGCGAGGCGGCCATCTGGGAAATTTTGGCCAAGACCGGTAAGACAAAACCCGAAGATATGCTCAACTGCGGCGCCTGCGGCTATTCCACCTGCTGGGAGAAGGCCATTGCGGTTTACCAGGGCAAGGCGGAGCTGGAAATGTGTTTGCCGTATATGAAGGAGCGGGCGGAATCGGTTTCCGACCAGATTCTCGACTCTTCTCCCAACGCCATCATCGCGGTGGACTCCAGTTTCTCCATCCAACAGTTCAACCGGGCGGCTTATCGCTTAATGGGCATCGATCCTGATGAGAAGATGGCGGGACGCCCCATCGGCGACGTCTACGACGAGGCGGAGCTCATCGACATCATCGACACCCGCCAGAACGTCCTGTCGGAGAAGTGCTACCTGGACCGGTACGGTATCTATGTGGAGAAATCCATCATCTACGACTACGACCACGGACTGCTGCTGATTTTCCTCAAGGACATCAACAAGGAAGAGAAAGCAGCACAGCACGAGGCCGCCATGCGCCGCGACACTATCGAAATCACCGACCAGGTCATCAACAAGCAGATGCGGGTCGTGCAGGAAATCGCCTCCCTTTTGGGCGAGACCACGGCGGAGACCAAAATCGCCCTGACAAAGCTCCAAGAGAGCATGATGGACGACT
>CABUOE010000236.1 GCA_902493155.1 uncultured Eubacteriales bacterium | reverse complement strand
AATGATAAAATCATCCGGCCGGCGCTCAAAGCAAAGCTTCCGGTAATCCCGGACTTCCGCGGCGGAAAAAATAATACAGCGTTTTGTGATAATCATCATTCCTTTTGTCGGTTTTGCCTTGTTGAAATAAGCAATAGGGGCAGAAAAACCTGCACGAAAAATTTATTTTTCCCACTCTTTGATTTTCATAGCGTCCTCGTACAGAGCGCAGTAGCTTTCGTGGCGGCTTTCCCCTCATGCAAAGCGTCCAAAACCGCACAGCCCTTCTCCACCCGATGAGAACAGTCGAGGAATTTGCACTCCCCCAGATAATCCTGAAATTCCCGAAAACAGTACTGCAAATCCCCCTTGAGAATCCGGTCGTACTGACTGAGCTCCACCGTGCTGAATCCCGGCGTATCGGCCACAAAGCCGCCCTCGGGCAGCGGATAGAGCTCCACATGGCGGGTGGTGTGCCGTCCCCGCCCCAGCTTTTCGCTGATTTGGGCGGTGGCGAGATGAAGCTCCGGAAACAGCCGGTTTAAGAGGGTGGATTTTCCCACCCCGGTGTTGCCGATAAAGAGGGTCAGCTTATCTTTCAGCAGATTGCGGATTCCTTCCACATTGTCCATCTGAATATTGGTGGAAACCACCGTAAACCCGGCCTTCCGGTATCGCTCGCAAAGCCACTCCCCATCGCTCAAATCGGTTTTGGTGACCACTAAAACCGGTTCGATATCCTTATACTCACAGACCGCGATCAGCTTGTCCAATATGAGCAAATTGGGGTCGGGGCTCTGGGCCGACACCACCATCAGCGCCTGGTCCAGATTGGCGGCAGGAGGCCGCAGCAACTCGTTTTTCCGCGGCAGGATGTTAACAACGGTATTGTCCTCCACCTCGGCCCTGTCGCCCACCAAAGGCGTGATCCCTTTTTTCCGGAACACACCTTTCGCTTTACATTCCAACAGTCCGTCAGCGGTTTCCACATAGTAGAAACCGCTGATGGCCTTCATAATCAAACCTTTTTGAATCATGCTATTCCTCGATGAATCATTCTACATTTGGGGCGTCGATGGGCCCTTCTGTCGGTGTACTGGACGGTTCACTGGAAGGCTCTCCGCCGGACGGCGTATTGGGAGAACCTCCTCCCGAACCGATCCGGTCGATGATCTCGTCGTAGTACCCCTGGGTAAGAGTAAAGGTTCCCTTGTCGAAGTCCACTTCGTACTCGGCGTATTTGACGCCGTCCAGCGAAATGATGACCTTCTGAACGCCGCTTCCATCCACCGTCACGTTCCAGGTAGGCGACTGTGACGGATTGACGGTAGCGCTTCCTTTGTCCTCGCCGTTGATATAAACGATGAGCTTATACTCTCGTGACTGGGCGTCCGGCGGGAAGTCCACGGCCAAGGTGACTTTTTTGTAGTAGCCGGAGCCGTTGCTCACTTCCAGAGTGATGCTGTCGCCCTCTTTGATATACTCGTTTGCCTTGAGACTCTGTTCTACGACGATGCCGGGGGCCTTGTCGGAGTCCACCTCGGTGATGCTGACGACGAGTCCCGCCGCCTCCAGCTTCTCTCTGGCGGTATCCTTGTCGAGGCCGACCACCGCCGGCACTTTAGAGGCCGATTGGGTCTGTCCGCGGCTGACATAAATCACGATCTGGGTGTTCTTTTCGATTTGGGTGCCGGCGGGAGGATCGGTTTTGATGACCTGATCCACCGGGACGTTTTCTTCATTCTGGGTGCGCACGGTGTAATCGAGGCCCATATCGAACAAAATCTGCTCCGCAGCGGAAATATCCTTGCCGGTCAAATCAGGGACCTCCAAGGTCTTGTACCCGTCGCTTACCTTGATTTTGACGGTGCGGTTTTCCTTGACGGTGATGCCGGGCTGAATGTTCTGGGAATAAATGACGCCGGCGGCGTAGTCGTCGGTCAAAGTCCGCTCCTCGATGACAAAGTTGAACTTTTTATACTCGTCCATGGCCTTCACTTCATCATAGGCCATCCCCACCAGGTCGGGCATTTTGATTTCGCCCACTTTTTCGCTTCTGCCCCAGTAGAAGAACCCTAAAAGCACCAAAAGCGCCGTGATGACGCAGGCGACAGCGATTCCCGTTAAAATCAGGATGGTTGGGCTTTTCTTGATGACGATTTCCTCTTCCGGCTCGTCTAAGCCCAGATCTTCGTTCTGAATAATGTCCACCGAACGGGTATAGGAAGCGGGGTCTGTTTCCTCCGCCAGGTATTTGTACTCAAACCGGATGGAAGGATTCTGTTTGAACTCCTCGATGGCGGAAAGCATCTCTTTGGCTGACCGGTAACGGAGGTTTTTGTCCTTCTGCATGGCCTTTTCCACGATTTCGCAGAGCCCCTTGGGCACTTCGGAATTCTTTTCCTCCAGAGGGACGGGATTGCTCCGCATATGCTGCATGGCGATGTCCTCCGGAGTATCCCCGCTGAAGGGCATCTCACCCGAGAGCATCTCATAAAGCAGGACTCCCACCGAATAGATATCGCTCTTGGCGTCGGATTCCTGACCGCAGGCCTGTTCCGGGCTGATGTAGTGCACCGACCCCAGGGCTTTGTCCTTCATAGAGCGGATGTCCTCCCGGGCGAACCGGGCAATGCCGAAATCCATCACCTTGATAGAACCGTCCCGCAGAAGCATGATGTTCTGGGATTTGATATCCCGGTGGATGACCCCGTGCTCGTGGGCGTGTTCCAGCGCCTTTAGAATCTGGGTGGCAAAATGGATGGTGTCTTTCCAGCGCAGCACCC
>CABUOE010000235.1 GCA_902493155.1 uncultured Eubacteriales bacterium | reverse complement strand
CAGTACATCGGTATTTCCGACTGTAAGATGCAGGAGGGCTCCATCCGCTGCGACATCAACGTTTCGGTTCACAAAAAGGGCGAGCCATTTGGCACCCGCGTCGAGATGAAAAACGTCAACACCTTTTCCGGTGCTGTCCGGGCCATTGAGTATGAGGCTGACCGACAGATCAAGGCGCTGGAGGCGGGGGAGACGATCTCTCAGGAAACCCGCCGCTGGGACGACGCGAAGGGCGTCAATGTCCTTTTGAGAAGCAAGGAGGACGCTCAGGATTACCGGTATTTCCCGGAGCCCGACCTGTCGACCATTGTGCTGGATGAGGACTACCTGACTTCCATCAAGGCCTCTATTCCTGAGCTTCCCAACAAGAAGATCATGCGGTATATGAAAGAATACAGCCTGCCGGAAGAGGATGCGACCCTCATCGTGGACAACATGGAGAAGTCAGCGCTGTTTGCAAGTGTGGTGGGAATGGGCAAGGTGAAGCCCAAAAACGCCTCCAACTGGATTTTAGGCGACGTTTCCCGGGTCATGAACGAGACAGGAAAATCGCTGAGCGAGCTGAATATTTCGGCGGAACATCTTTGCGAACTGATCGAACTGGTGGAGAAAAACGTCATCTCCAATTCCACCGGCAAAACGGTGTTCGATGAGATGCTGTCTTCCGGCGAAGCCCCCAAAAAGATCGTTGACAAAAAAGGCCTCGGCCAAATTTCCGACGAGGGGGCCCTCAAAGCCATTGTGGACGAAGTTGTCGCCAATAATCAAAAGTCCATTGAGGACTACAAAAACGGTAAGACAAACGCCCTGGGATACCTGGTAGGCCAGTGTATGAAGGCCTCCAAGGGCAAGGGAAATCCCGCTGTCATGAAGGAGCTTCTGATGGCCCATTTGCAGTAAATATGTCAAAAAGTCCTCCGCAGTCCAGGCCGCGGAGGATTTTTTAACGAGATGCTCATATTCTACAACAAAAATGAAATGATTGCCGTTTTACTCTGTCGATAGGGTAGCAGGCGGAAAAATAGAGCTTTTGTTTTTGTTATAATAGTTGTTTCTTATACTTTTTTTGGTAGGATTCCTCATGTGATTTGCAAAGAAAAGGGACTAAAATTAAGGCAACCGGCGGTGAAAAAGACAAAAGGAGCTATTTGTATGAGCATTCCAAGACCAGAGCCTCCCAATCCTCAATTTGAGCGGAAAGAGTGGCTGAATTTAAACGGAATCTGGGAATTTCAGCTGGACATGGGCAAAAGCGGCATAGAACGGAAAATGTATGAGCTCGACCATCTGGAGGGGCAGATCGTTGTGCCTTTTTGCGTGGAAAGCACTCTTTCCGGCGTCCAGAATCTGGATTTTATGTCCTCTGTCTGGTATCGGAGGACTTTTTCCATACCGGAAAATTGGAACGGCGGCCGTGTGATCCTCCACTTTGGGGCGGCGGATTACGAGACTTTTGTTTACATCAACAAGCAGCTTGCCGGGAGCCACAAGGGAGGGTATTCTTCCTTTGAGATGGATATTACTTCGTTGCTGAAAGCAGGGGAGAACAGCCTCACCGTCTGCGTTCAGGACGATATCCGCTCCTGTACCCAGCCTCGAGGCAAACAATCGAGCCTTTATCATTCCAGCGGCTGCGATTATACCCGCTGCACCGGAATCTGGCAGACGGTCTGGCTGGAGCATCTGCCGGACAGCCACTTAAAAAGCTTTCGTTTTTATCCGGATGTGGAAAATCAGAGCGTCGGCATCGAAGCGGAGCTGACCGGAAACGAGATTCTTTCGGTGGAGGTTTCCTACAAGGGGAAAACAGTCGGTCAGGCGCAGGTACAAGGCGAACCTGTAGTACACCTTACGGTCCCGCTGACGGAAAGACATCTGTGGGAGGCAGGCCACGGCCGCCTCTACGACGTGAAGTTCATCTACGGGAAAGACCAGGTGCAGAGTTATTTTGGCTTGCGAAGCGTCCGGCTGGACGGACTGAAATTCCTGTTAAACGGAAAGTCCATCTTTCTGCGGATGGTGCTGGATCAGGGGTACTATCGGGACGGCATCTACACCGCCAAAGACGATGAAACGCTGAAGCGGGATATTCAGTTGTCGATGGATATGGGCTTTAACGGCGCGCGGCTTCATCAGAAGGTCTTTGAGCCACGGTTCCTATACCACTGCGACCGGGCGGGGTATCTGGTTTGGGGGGAATTCCCCAGCTGGGGCTTTACGGTGTTCGACCAAAATGCGCTGGTCTCCCTGCTTCCCGAATGTCTGGAAGTGCTGAAAAGGGACTGTAATCATCCGTCCATCATCGGCTGGTGCCCCCTCAACGAAATTTGGCGGCAAACTCCGGGATTTCAGCCCATCGTCTATCAGGCGACCAAGGCCTACGATCCCGCAAGGCCCTGTATTGACGTCAGCGGATATACCCATGTTATGAAATCGGAAATATTTGATGTCCATGATTATGACCCGGATCTGAAGCACTTCCGGGAAACCTATCGGCGTTTGTCCGAGGAAGGCGTTTGGGAAGACCGATTTGGCTACCAATACCAGAATCAGCCGATTTTTGTCAGCGAGTACGGCGGGATCGGCTGGGAAGAGGACACGGCGCTTCCGGAAAACAAATGGGGCTATGGAGACGCGCCTAAGACGAAAGAGGAGTTTCTGGAACGGTACAAAGGGCTTACACACGCTTTACTGGACAATGGAAATATCATGGGCTTCTGCTACACCCAGCTTTACGACATTGAGCAGGAAATAAACGGCCTTTACACCTATGACCGGAAGCCAAAATTCGATCCTGGGGTGATCCGGGCCATCAACAGCAAAAAATCGCCCATTGAGG
>CABUOE010000234.1 GCA_902493155.1 uncultured Eubacteriales bacterium | reverse complement strand
GCTTGCGGAACAACGGAATCACAGAACCGTTACTTCCCAGGACATTTCCAAAACGGACGGCGACAAATTCGGTTTTACTTTTTTCGCCGCCAGAAATTCTAATTTGGTTGACATTGGGTTGTCCTTCCGAATCGTGCAGATTCCCTTCCGAATTTTCGTGGGTGCCGATGAGCGGCAGCAAATCTTCCCGCCCCTCCCGGCTGACTTTATTCATGCTTTGGATGACCATTTCGCATAGCCGCTTGCTGGCGCCCATAATATTTGTGGGGTTTACCGCTTTGTCGGTACTGATGAGCACAAATTTCTGGCATCCGTTTTGCAGAGCCGCATATGCTGTCTTATAAGTGCCAATTACATTATTTTTGATCGCTTCGCAGGGGCTTGTCTCCATCAAAGGCACATGCTTATGGGCCGCAGCGTGGTAAACGATATCCGGTTTATACTGCTTGAACACATCATTGATTCTTCCGCTGTCCCGGACTGAACCAATCAGCACTTTCAGATTCAGATCCGGACGAGAGGCCCTTAATTCCTGTTCAATGTCATAGGCGTTGTTTTCATAGATGTCAAAAATAACCAGCTGTTTCGGTTCGTGTCCCGCAATCTGCCGGCACAGTTCGCTGCCGATGGAACCGCCTCCTCCAGTGACAAGAATCGTCTTGCCCTTTATGTACTGGAATATTTCTTCCATGTTGACCTTGATTGGATCTCTTCCGAGCAGGTCTTCCACAGCTACCGATTTCATCTTGCTCAGCGAAACTTCTCCGTTTACCAGTTGATAGACACCCGGTAATTGTTTCATCTCGCATCCTGCCTCATTGCAGATGTTCAGAATATCCCGTCTCTGCTCCATCGTTGCAGTAGGAATCGCAAAAAGGATTTGGTCGATTTTGTACTTTTCCACGCTTGCAAGGATATCGTCGCGGCCACCGACAATGGGTACGTTCTCGATAAAGCGCCCCCACTTATTGGAATTATCGTCGATGATACAACAGGGTTTTGCCACTGCTTCTTTGGAATTCAGCAGTTCTTTTAAAATAACTTGCCCGGCGGCTCCAGCGCCGATGATCATCACATGATGGGTAACATCGTTTTTCACCCGCCTGCTGCGTTCCAGCAAAATGTAACGATAAGCAAACCGGACGGCTACAATTAAGAAAAACTGAACCATCGCGCCAACCAAATAATAAGAGATGGGCATACGCTTTACAAACAGGGTGATTCCCACCAATTGGAACAGCGCTGTAATCACCGACGTTGCAGCAATCCGATTCAGTTCACTGAAACTTGCAAATCGCCAAATACTTTTATACAAACGCAAGACATAAAATACAATAACAGAAAACACCGTGTAAAACGGCGCAAATTTCAAAAATGCAGAAAGGTACTCCTCAGGAATGCGGGAAAAATGAAAATCAAAACGCAGCCACAACCCCAAAAAATATGAGAAATTAATTACAATGATGTCGTAGGCCAACAAATAGAAAGCGATGATTTTCCAGTGTTCCAGTACTTTCTTCTTTTTCCGCGCGTCATTCCCCGCGGGTTGTAAACTGCGGGTATCTAAATTTTTCTCTTTCATCTTCTGCATCATTTTTCTCCCAACATAACAAGGATATATCGCTTCTGCAATCCGTTCGAATCAAGGCTGCCTATTTTCAATGTATCAGCGGGTATTTTTTCAGATACTTCTGAACCCGATCAAAATTCGGGGCACGGTCGGAAAGATTGTGGGCGTCGCTGCCCAAAACAATCCGGTAACCTTGACGGATGAGTTTCTGTACAAAAAACTTGGTCTTTAAATGGGAAAACGCCGAGTTGTTCACCTGCCAAACCGCTTCCTCAAAGGATAACAGCCGCTGAAAATCCTCCTTTTGATACAGCGGCAGGTAACGTTCAATATGTGCGATTATGGGGGTTACTGAAAACTGATAGGTAATGTTTTCAATTTCTTCCAGCATCCAGGTTTTAAAGGAGCTGAAGGGCAATTCTAATAGGATGATCCCGCTTTCGGTGCAGAGGCCGGAAAGGTTTTCTTTGGAGAGTCCTCTCGTGAGATGGACCTCCGCCCCCAGCTCGATTTCCGGCAGGTTGGGGCTTACAATATGTTCAAGCAGGCATTTATGGGAAACCTCTCTCCTTTGCAGGAAAGAGGCGACGTCTTCTTTATAAGGATAGTAGTGTGGCGTCGCGATGACTTTGCCTACGTTTTGCAGCCGCAGTCTTTGCAGCATGAGAACAGACATCTCCACAGACTGAGCGCCGTCGTCCATCTGGGGCAAACAGTGGCAATGAAAATCTGTCAGCATACTTCCTACGACCTTCCGTACTGGTAATCATAGGATTTGTAGCTTTTATAATAAGCATAGGGCTTTTCATGCTCTTTGACGTCGGTGATGACAACGCCCAAAATATTGCCGTCAATGTTCTTGATGCTGTCGATGGTCTTGTCCAGTTCATCGTAGGTGGTCTGCTTTTGACGCGCTACCAAAAGGGTGCCGGCGGTTTTGCCGCAAAGCAGCAGGGAATCTGCCACCACGTTGATGGGTGGCGTATCGATAAAGATGTAGTCATAATGTTCGGAAAGCAGTTCCAAAAGCTTTTCCATGTTCTCGGAGCCTAACAGTTCTGAAGGGTTGGGCGGAATAGGGCCGGAAGTGATCAAATCCAGTTTCGAAGCCACATCGGAATGAATGGCATCGTTTAATTTGGCAAAACCGCTGAGCAGCTCGGATAATCCGGTCGTATTGTTCACCTGAAAAATCTTATGCTGCACCGGTTTTCTCATGTCGGCATCCACAAGCAGCACTTTGGCGCCAGTCTGGGACATGGTGATGGCCAAATTGGAGC
>CABUOE010000233.1 GCA_902493155.1 uncultured Eubacteriales bacterium | reverse complement strand
GGAGTGTCGCCGGTGGCAAACTCGGTAATATATTCCCTGGGCTGGTAGGTGCCGTTCATAAACTGGTAGATGTTGTCGTAAAGTTCCCGCATCACAGAATCGTTGGAAGCAGCCAACTGTGCGATGGTTCCGCAGCCTTCATACCAGTTCCGGTAGCACTTGTCGCCGTCTGCCCCCATTTTCACGCCGGCATTGAGGTAGTCAAGCCCCAAATTATACCAGCTGGGACGGAGGAAAAGGTGATCGTCCAATTCCATTTCAAGGCCAATATTTCCGTAGGATGCCAGCTTCAAAGCCTGCTCTACCTGCTTGGTGCCGCCGGCGCCAAAATCGTATTCATCTTCCGGAATAGAGAACATATGGTTTGGCTGTAAAGCCGTACAGTCGACGCCGTAGTCTTGGGACCACAGGTAGCCGCAGGAGCGGTAATGGGGAATCCAGTAGTATTTGTAGCCGTAAGAATGGACTTTGTCCGCCACGTACTGCAAACTGTCTCTAAAGTCAATCTGCTCATCCATTTCGTACAAGCCTTCTAACTCGATATACTCGTACTTGCCGGATTCCATTCGGCTGACTACCTGATCGATCCACCAGTCAGCCGCATATTGATAATCGGCCGTTTCAGAGAAGTCTAAAATGTGACTGCCATCCAAACTGCCAAAATCCGTGACCAGCTTGTCGATACTGGGGAACATCACGACTAGTTTTACCTTGTAGTTAGGATCTCCCAGTTCTTCGGAGGCTCTTTTAGCCGCCTTATTGAGGTTATCCACGTCGCCGCCTTCACAGAAGGTCTTGTTAATATACCATTCCCAGTCTTTGGGGCCCGCTTTTTCGTTGTGATCTCCCCAAACATGGTTGAAAATATGCTGATATTGAGACCAAATGCCAAGCAGCAAAACGGTGTCGAACATGGTATCTTGCACATAGCCGTCTTTGTCTACATAAGTCAGATAGGGACGGAATTTTTCAGCAGACCAGTTTCCTTTGAAGCTGTCGCTTTGCTGATCATAACCGTACCAGCCGTTGTAGCAAAGGACCATATCGTGTACGCCGCCGGTTGTTTCTTCAGAAGGCCGCAAGTAATTCTGGGAGTATTCCAGAGTGGACAGGTTGGTGAGGGGTTTGGCGTCTTCGGTAACACCTTTTACGCCGTAAATTTCCAACTCGTCAAACAGGTTTTTGCCTTTCAGCTCCACATCCACGCGGACATATCTTGCCTGGTAGACAGAATTCTCATCGCCGGTCAAATCAATGGATTTGCCGTTGTTCTCCTCCGGATTGTGCCAGCCGAAGGAGAGAAGGCCCGTAGCGTCGTTGGTGGAGGAGTTTCTGGACAAAGGCATCCAGTTTTCTCCGTCCATAGAAGCGTACATGAAGACCGCCCAGGGAGAAAATACGCCGCCTGACGATCCGCCGCCGCAGCAGGACAAGGAAATCCAGCTAATGGAGTGCACTTCTTCCAAATCCACGATGATGGTCTTCAGCGCCCAGCGGTCGACCTGCCGTCCGCTCATGGTCGCTGCCTGAACAAAGCCTACCCAAGCGGGGTCGGCAAATAAATATTCGCCTCTCACTCCGTCGGTGAGCTCCATCCCGCTCTCGTCGGGGAAATCGTTGAGCGGCTCTTCGGGGCTTAGGGTATAACTCTTGTTGAATGCAACATTATACGGGTCAAAACCGTCACCGAGACAGGGGCCCGCGTCGGCAGTTTTGACATTGACGCCGATGATTTTGACCTCGTCGATGTAGGTGTAGACGTCTCTCGCATCGGACAGGTCAAAGGCGATTTTCACAAAACCGGTATAAGGAAGGACGTACTCCGGCTCGGTGGAAACAAACGCATCAGCGGGGTTGGAAGCATCCCAAGTAAACTCGGTATCGTCCTGGATTCCAAAGGTAGAAATACCTTTATCAAAGGTTTTCAGGGTGGTCCATTTATTTCCGTCGTTGGAAACGTAGAATTTCAGGTTTTTGGGTGTGGTCAGCTTCAAAGCAGCGTCTTCCCTGCTGTAAACCGAAATCTTTGACAGGGAATGCATGCCCTTCAGGTTGAAAATCAGCTCTACATGGTTGTTTGCTTCATTCTTTGACTTCAGGAATCCAACCCAGTTAGGGTCGCGGAGACTTGCAGTCACGCCGTAGCGGCCATCGGTCAAAACGCCGTCAGCGCCGTTATCGGGAAGCCGGGAAATGGTGTAATCCTGACCTCTGACGATATTGTAGGGATCGGGGATCACATCGCCTGCTTTGAGGACCTCAATTTCATCCATAAAGAGCCATCCACCGTCGGTGGGGTGGGTAGTAAACCGCACGTAGCGAGCTGTTAAGTTGTCTTCTCCGGTATAGGAGAATCGTCTTAAAGAACCGGAGCCTTCACACTGGTTGCCGGGTCCTTCCGCAAGGGTCTGCCAGTTCTCTTTATCACTGGAAATCTCAATTTTTACACTGTCGGGCAGATAAATATGGGGCCCGCTCCAATATCCGTATTCGATGTTTACCGCCTGGAATTCTTCGTCCTTACCCAAATCCAGGGTGACGACGATGTCCACAGGTCCTTCCCCATCCACGGGGACAGCCAGAAAACCAACCCATTCCGGATCGGAAAACTCAACACCCGCGCCGTGGCGGCCATCGGTCAGTTCCAGCTTGCCGGTATCGGGATATCCGCTGTTGGGTTCACGGTTATACTCATAAGATTTGCCATAGGCAATATCATTGCTCAAGTCGGGCTGCGGAAGGGGATCCTGCTCACCCTGATCCGGAATATTGCTGGTTTTTAATACTCTGATTTCATCCACCAGTAAAAGGTTCTTGCTGCCGGCTGTAAAGGCAAATTTCACATATCTTCCGGTGCCGTTTACTTTTTCTGCGAAAGGACAGATGAGGCTCTCCGAGGTGGAAACCCGTTTTAAGCTGAA
>CABUOE010000232.1 GCA_902493155.1 uncultured Eubacteriales bacterium | reverse complement strand
CGGCGCACTCTACCCATTTTCCCTTTTCAAACCGGTTTTTAGAGGTTCCCATAATAAAAAAGGGTGATAAAATGTTGAATCGAAAACAAAAAGAAAGAAGCCAGAGTGAAATAACCTGCATAGACGACCTTGTGCCGAAAAACCATCTGCTGCGAAAGATAGACGAAACAGTGGACTTCACGAAGATATACTACATAGTAGGAAAGCTGTACAGCGCAAATCAAGGCAGACCGAGCACCGAACCGGTGGGCTGTTTAAGGCGGCAATAATACAGCATATTTACGGTATCCCATCGCTGCGAAGAACCGCCGAGGAAATTCGCCTGAACAAGTGTACCGCTGGTTTCTTGGGTATTCGCTGACTGAGAAAACACCGCATTTCTCAACATTCAGCTATAATTTCAGCCACAGGTTCACAGAAGAAGTGGTACAGCAGATATTCAACTGGATACTCAATGAGATAAACGACGCGGGGTATCTTTCGCCGGAAGCAGTGTTCATTGACGGAACTCACATCAAAGCCAGTGCCAGCATGAAAAAAGCCATTCGCAGAGCCGTGCCGGAGGCTTCCAAAATCTACAGCGAACAGCTTCTGAACGAGATAAATGAGGACCGTGAAGCCCACGGCAAGAAGCCGTTTGACGGTGGAAACCCACCCAAAGAGAAAGTAATAACCGAATCCAAAACCGATCCGGAATGCGGAGTTTTCCACAAAGGCGAGCATAAGAAATGCTTTGCTTACGCCGCTCAGACTGCCTGCGACAAGAATAGATATATTCTCGATGTAACAGTCAATTCGGGTAATGTTCACGACAGCGTTGCGTTCGACGGTTTGTATGAAAGATTGAAAAAGCGCTTTGCAATGCGATTCGTGGTGGCTGACGCAGGCTACAGGACCCCTTGGATATGCAAACGTGTCATAGACGACGGACTGATTCCGGTTCTGCCTTACAAGCGCCCTATGAGCAAAGACGGTTTTTTCAGATCTTATGAGTACATTTACGATGAGTATTTCAATTGCGTTCTCTGCTCCGAAAACCATGTTTTAAGTTACTCCACAACCAATCGTGATGGCTGCCACGAGTTCAAAAGCAAGCCCTACATATGCGAAAACTGTCCCTCCCGCGGCTAATGCACTGCTAATTCATCCTGCATTAAAACTGTCCTCAAGCACCTCTGGAACGGCTATCTCGAACTTGCCGAGGATTACCGGCATACTCCGGAGATTCGTAAGCTTTACGACCGCCGTAAAGAAACAATCGAGCGTGTTTTTGCCGACACAAAAGAAAAACACTCAATGAGATTTACATATTTCCGTGGCTTGGCTCGTGTCACTAACTGGGTCAGGCTTAAGTTTGCTGCCATGAATCTTAAAAAGTATGTACTGCATAGGTGGTTATACTGTTTTTTTTGCGTTTCCTGTCTTTTTTTCGGCTTTCGGTTTACTCGCTGCTTATTATTCAAAAAGCCATCTTTCTTTTTCTACGAAAGATGGTTTTTCGACAGACTGTGCTTGGGCTGTTGAAAAACAGGCCAAGCATTTTTGTATATCGAAAACCCCCGGCAATGCCGGGGGTTCAAAAAAGCTTTAGCGATGAGCAGAAAAAATTCCTCCAACTGGTATAATGAAAATGCGGTCTGGCAACTGAAAACAAAAACCAATAGGAGGAATGTCAAATGAATGACAATAATAGTTTAGCACATACGACGTGGAATTGCAAGTACATATAGTGTTTGCACCGAAGTATAGGAGAAAAATATTACTGCAAGAGTATCGTGTGGAAATGGGAAAGATACTAAGGGAGCTGTGCGATTGGAAGGGGATAAAAATAAACGAGGCAGAAATCTGCCCCGACCATGTGCACATGTTTGTAGAGATACCGCCAAAAATGAGCGTATTAAGTTTCATGGGGTATCTAAAAGGGAAAAGCAGCGTAATATTCCACGAAAGGCATGGAAATCTAAAGTTCAAATACGGAAACAGGTCGTTTTGGTGTAGAGGCTACTAAGGGCCATATAAAATAGGAAAACTGCAAATATAAGGCTTTTCGGAGCCTGCAATCCGAAAAAATAAAATAAAAGTCTATCACATTACGCTGAAAGCCGTCCGGGTAAAATCTGGGCGGCTTTTTTGCGTGGTGGACTTGGAAAGGAGGAAAATTTTTCGATAGAAAATCAACGCTCATTTTTGTGCAATACACCAAAATTGAAGGAGGTTAGTGAATGGCAGATGACAAACTCAAAACCGGCCCGGAGCCCCCTGGCCCGGATCGTCCCGGTGACGCTCCTGTGAAAGAGGCTCCGCCAATCCAGGAGCCCCCGGTTCAGGAAACCAACGCGCCGGGGAAAACGCAAGAGCCCGCCGCGCCTGGTACGGGCCCGGCGCTCCAGGCGGAACAGTCTGTTATTCCCGGTATGGGTGAGGACAATCCGGCCCGCTCTGCACTTGGGGAAGTAGTGGTTGATTTTGACAAGATCAACGAGCTTATGTCCCAGCGACAGGCAGCGGCGCATGGAGCCGTAGACAAATTAAAGGCTCCGGCTACTGATAAGGATGGTAAAGAGGCTCCTATCCCGGAGGAAAAAGCGCCGGAGGCGGATCAGCCGAAAAAGCGCCGGGGCCGTCCCCCGAAAGAGCAGGCTGCGGTGTCTGCGGGGAAAAAGGAGAAAGCGGCGGAGCCCCGCACAGGCCGCCCGTCTAAGGTTGACAAGGCGGCCCGTGAGGAGGCCCCGCCCGCTGTTCGGGACAAAGTGTCCAGAGGTAAGAAAGCTGACAAGGGCAAGGAAACGGGCTCCGGCGGTGCGCCTGCGTCTAAATCCGCTAAGACGGTAAAGCCGGGCAAGGCCGCTCCCGTCAAGGAGTATGGCATATCACCTCGCACGGCATTATGTCAGATGACTTCCAATACCTTAAAAACCTTG
>CABUOE010000231.1 GCA_902493155.1 uncultured Eubacteriales bacterium | reverse complement strand
CCATGGCCACGGCCAGATAGGTTTTGCCGGTACCGGCGGGGCCGACGCCCAGGGGGGTGGTATTGTTCTGGATGGTTTGAATGTATTTTTTCTGTCCTACCGTTTTGGGATAGACGGGTTTTCCCTTCTGGGTGATACAAATACAGTCATTGCCCAAGTCCTTGAGCTGTCCTGCCGCGCCCTCTTCGGTCATGGAAACGGCGTACCGGACGTTTAACTCGTCGATGTCCTTTCCGCCGGCGATGAGGGTGAGAAGGCTTTCAATGGCCTTCTGACAGCGGATCGTATCTGCCTCTTCTCCGAGGATTTTTACCTCCAGGTCGCGGATGACGATTTCCACGCCATATTCTTTTTTGAGGACATACAAGTTCTTATCGTAATTGCCGCAGAGCTGGGTCACCTGTTCTGCGTTTTGTAATGTGATGATTTTTTCAGCCAATCTTTCCTGTCCTTCCGTTTAATCATTTTATTTCAGTTCCATATTTCGACAGAATAACAGCCATTTATTGCAGCTTAGATCAAATATTCTACAATTATTAGTATTATAACATAAAAATAGCGCTTTGTATCTATGCGAAATATACAAAATTTTTTAGTCTGATTGGGGCTTTCGATAATTGTTTCACCAATACAATTTTAGTTTACCCAAAATGCGAGGGTTTACGGGTTGCGGGGAATCGTTGGATCCACATCCGCGTCAATTTTTTGCGCAATGGCAATATCCTCGAGGCACTGGTAGTGTACTTCCGCTCGAAACAGTTCGCCATCCAGCGAAGCGGACACTTCCTTTGAAAGGATTTCCGCGTCTTTCAGCTCTTCCTGCTCATAGATTTCGATATTTTTTTCAATAAGTTCCAGCGCCTGTTCCTCAGTAAAGTTCACGGGATGTACCTCGTAAAAAGAAATGGTCTCGGTCTCCAGCCCGATGGGCAGAGGAATGCCGAAAAACCGCAGAGTATCCATCTCTTTTTTGGAATCGTGGGGTGTATGGATGGACGTGGCGATAAAAAGCGGCAGCTTTTTGCCGCAGATGTCGATGCGGTAGCGTTTTTTCTCTTTTCCGGTGTAGTTTTTTTCCTCCTGGTTGAGGGCGACGGAGAACTCCTTCACAAAATTTGTTTGGGCTAAAATTTTGGCGGAAGCGTGGTGATAAGTGGTTTTGCCGTCGGCACTCTCCACCACGCCGCTGACCAGAAGATCCCCTTCATAGACCACATCTCCTAGTTTGACCATTTTCTGTCCGGCGTAGACTTCGGTTTCGGCAATCTGGGCTGTTTTGGAGGACACGATGTTGCAAGGTTCGTCGCCGGGGATGATAAAGGGCTTGGGAGATTCTTCGCTGAGTTCGATTTCCACCCGGCTGCCAATGCGGTTTAGAGAAAGGAAGGAAAGGGTGGGAAGATCCCCCATCATGTCGAGCTCGATTTTCTCCAAATCGGCCTTTGGGAGAAAAAGCCCTTTTTTAAGCCCGTATTTTTCCGCTGTGGCCAGAATATGGGTATCGGTAATTTGCTCGTTTCCCGAGACGTCAATGGCCCACACAAAGCACTGGAGAAACATCAAGATGCCCACCGCCGCCGCTGCGCCGATAAAAAGCCCCAGCCGTTTGCGGTATCGGTAGAGGAGAAAGGGAATACCGATTTTTTTCTCGATCCGCAGGCGGACACCGACACTTTTTCCCAGAGAGCTTGCCTGCTTGTATTCTCTGGGAGAGAGATAACCCCGGCAAGTGCTGCCGTTTTTCTCAAATCGCTTGACATTGAGGCCGTCGGACCGGCAGAGGGATAAAAAACGACCTACCTCGTCGCCTTCCGCCTGAAAGAGAACTGTTCCGATCCATTTTAACATTGTGATAACCATTCCTTTCTGCGCTAAAAAGAGCTCTGCTCGTTTAAGCGGTAGAATTCTGTGCCGGTTTCAGTGAATCTGAAATAGCCCCGCAAAGCACAAAACTTGTACCCTCTCTGTATCATCTGCAAAAGTCGTTTATTTTCTACTGGATGTATATGCGTTTGCGCCGGTGAATATAAATAGAAAACAGGTTTCGAAGGTTTGGCGGTGGCGTGAAAAATATTTTTTCACGTTCGTTTTTGGGCTTTTGCCGCAGCAGAGGCGGCAATTTCGGTAAAGCAAAACCAGCCCAAATTCCGTAAGAAAGGAGGCCTTTGCTGTGCAAAGGCATGATGAGAATGAACAAGAAGCTTCCCCGTAACCGTCACGACGACAAAGTTTACTCCATCCCCGAAAAAGAAAAAGTCGCTGTTTGACGCGTTCAAAGAGCCGGTGGTGCAGCTGGTGCTGGAGCCGCAGCTTCAGATCACCGGCAACACTGAACTTTATATCGAAGGGTGCAAGGCCATCCTGGAATACGACGACATGATGGTCAAACTGGTGGTCGGCAAAAAGGAACTGTTGATTACCGGCAAGGACCTTTCGGTGTCCGGTTACACCGAATCGTCCATCACTGTGAAGGGCGCGTTCCAGACGCTGGAATGGAATTAGTGGGGGAGGGATTTATGGAATGAAGGCGGTCAGTTGCGTCATAAAAAAGAAAGACTATATCAAGCTGAGCCTGGTAATGCTGGGGATTATTTTGGCGGGGATACTGGTGTTAAAGCGCGCGGATTTAGCGGCACAGGGAGTGTCGAGAGGACTCGATATCTGCATTCAAACCGTCATCCCTTCCCTTTTTATGTTTATGGTCATCGCAGAGTTTTTATCGCTCACTGATTTGTCGGAAGTGCTGTTTTTCCCGCTGCGGTTTATTTCCTGGGCCTTCCGGGTGCCGGGGGAGACGGTTTCGGTATTTATTCTGAGCCTTCTGGGAGGATATCCCACAGGAGCCCAGATGATCGCGAACCTGGTGCGGCAGAAAAAAATCTCCCCGGAGACGGGGGAGACCCTTCTATGCAGCTCGGTGAA
>CABUOE010000230.1 GCA_902493155.1 uncultured Eubacteriales bacterium | reverse complement strand
CAGAAGCAGAAAACGCGGAAGAAACGGAATAAAAGGGAAGTTTTTGCTTTCCCGTAACGCAAATAGACGGCAGGATTTTCCTGCCGTCTATTTTTGTGCGTTTCTGTCATGGTAAAACCGTCATTTTTCCTCCCCGTTATAATGGGTGTTGTAATATTGATTCCGGAATTTCGTGGGGCTTAGGCCGGTGTGGTATTTAAAGTAGTTGATGAACTGGTTTTCGTTGTCGTAGCCCAGAATGTCCGCCAGCCGTTTCACCGGGTAATTTGAGGTCAGGAGCAGATTTTTGATGTGGGCGATCTTCTGCTCGTTGATGTACTCCTTGAGGCCCTTGCCGTAAGCGTCGTTGAACACGCCGGAGAGGTAATCGCTGCTGTAGCCGAAGAGCTTGGCCGTGAGTTCCACCGTGAGCTTTTTGTCGCTGTTGACCCGCACCCATTCCGCCACGTCCCGGATGAGCTGGGGCGGCTTTTTGGCCCGGTTTTGCCGGTGGAGCTCGATGTCGCTTAAAATGAGCAGCAAAACAGCGTCGGCGGCGTAGGAAGCCTGCTCGGGAGTGTGGGCCGCCCGGAGAAGCTTGTCAAAATCGGGAGTGGAGTCCTTTTCGTCGCTGGGGAAAAAGCTGTCCCGCAGGCCCAGTGCGCCGTAGGAGTCACAGGTAAACTGTGCCCAATAGAAGCTGGTGCGGCCAAAGCTCCCCTGGGTTCCTTCCCATTTCTTGCCGGGGTGGAGAATGAGGATATCGCCTTTTTGCAGCTCGTATTCCTCGTCGCCTTCCCGGATGAAGATTTTGCCGCTGAGGGCGTAGATAAGCTCAAAGCAGTCCCCGATCCGCTCGGGATAGATCCACTGCCCGTCGGTAGAAAAAAGCCCGCAGTCGACGCAGGCAAACGAAAAAGAATGATCGCCTTGAATGGTTATCATATTCATTCCTTTCTGGTGAGTTGGGCGCCGCTAATCGAACGACACAAATTACCCACTTTTTATCTGCTTTATGTGAAAATTTTGTATACTATTATGATAATATACCTTGTCCCAAAAATCAAGGGAAAATGCGGTGACTACTGGAAAAAATGTGACAAAATCCGCTGCCAAAAATTGGCGGAAGAAAATCAGGACAAAAATCCAGAAAAGAAGGCGATATGAGGGCTTACGGGAAGGGGCCGCCCAAAATTCACCGAACGGCCAAAGCGGCAATAGGATAAGGGTGAGTAACAGCGTCTGCGCGGGGATTGGTTCTGCGCTGCTGGCAAGAAGGGAGGGAAAACCATGGCGGATTCCATCAGAGGCATTGACGTTTCTGCTTGGCAGGGCGTCATCGACTGGGACAAAGTCAAAGCGTCGGGCGTCAAATTTGTCATGATCCGGGCGGCTTACGGCATGACGGCGGACACCAAGTTTAGGGTGAACATGGAGGGTGCGCAGAAGGCCGGCCTCGATACCGGCGTCTACTTGTATACGCTGGCCACTACAACGGCAAAGGCTAGGGAAGAGGCACAGTTTCTTTTAAGTCTCATTAAACCCTACAGACTCACCTATCCTGTGGCCTTCGACGCAGAGGACAACGGAACCATCGGGAAACTGACAAACGAGGCGCGAACCAGCGTCGTCGAGGCGTTTTTCGACGTGATCGAAGGGGCGGGCTACTACGGTATTCTGTACGCGTCTCTTAACTGGATGAACAACTACTTTGTCCAGAGCCGCATTGCACGCTACGACAAATGGGTGGCCCAGTGGA
This sequence comes from uncultured Eubacteriales bacterium, assembly GCA_902493155.1. GTDB lineage: Bacteria > Bacillota > Clostridia > Oscillospirales > Ruminococcaceae > Fumia. The sequence continues at coordinate 1,220 of CABUOE010000230.1, read as the reverse complement.
GCAGTGAACTCAGCTATAAAGGGGCCGGCATGTGGCAGTATTCGGCCACCGGAAGGGTTTCCGGCATCAATGGCGACGTGGATTTGAACCAGGCATTCAAGGATTACCCGTCTCTGACGCATCCGCAGGAGAATATGCAGGGTAAATGGATTCAAAACGACCTGGGCTGGTGGTATGAATACCAAGACGGCAGCTATCCGAAACTGAAATGGGTGAAGATTAACGACCGCTGGTACTATTTTGGCAGCAACGGCTACGCCTACAAGGGCTATCACATCATCGGCGATGAACCGTATTATTTTGCGGAGCACAATGACGGCATACTCAAGGAATGCCAGTGCGTCATCACAAACTCAAAAGGCGTGGTGCAGTAAACGAAAAAACACAGGGTACCGGGAAGGTATCCTGTGTTTTTGATAAGGGGAAGGGCTTACCCGGCGAGAAGCTCCAACATCAGGCGGCCGCCCCAGATAAAGCCTTGGGAAAAATCAGAATATGCTTCCAGGCATCCCAAGCGGTATTTTTGATAGCAGAGACGCTCGTACAGTTCGTCCTGTTCATCGGAGAAGGTTTTATGGAGAGCTGTTTCTGCATCTACCAGTTCTTGGGCGATTTTCTGGTATTCGGGGGAGGGAGTATCCGATTCGCCGGCCTGCCGGAGAAAATCGTAGAGCTTGTCGATGGTTTTGGACATAAAATTGCTCCTTTCAGGTTTTTTCGCACAACCGCTTGAAAGGAGAGGGGACATGATGTATAATATTTCATGTACACTGCCTTTGGCGGTTGTGCCTTTGGGGGAAGCGGTGCGTCTATTGCGTAGGTACGCCGCTTCTCCGTTATTTTTTGTCGGGCTCATCCTTTAGCCTGTATATTGCACGCCGGACAGCCTCCATAATACTGACTTTATGTTTTTCGCAATAGTGGTCGAGAATCTGTTTGGATTCTTCGTCAAGGCGCGCTGCAATGCGATAAGGCTTGGGATTATCCGTAGGACGGCCCATTTTTTTACCAGCCAATTATTCACCTCCTTACTTTTGGCTGCATTAAGTATACACTTTTGGCAGCATAAAGTCAAGTAGTTTTAGAAAATTTTGTTAATTCGTGGGCGACTGATAGCTGTTTGTTCCTTTTCGTTTTTTCGCACAACCGCTTGAAAGGAGGGGGAACATGATGTATAATATTTCATGTACACTGCCTTTGGCGGTTGTGCCTTTGGGGGA
>CABUOE010000229.1 GCA_902493155.1 uncultured Eubacteriales bacterium | reverse complement strand
GCCAAATTCAAAAAAGTACAGCCTTTGCGGCGGTATATTTTAAAGTCCGCGCCTTTGGGGTGACGGCTAAAATTAGGAGGAAGTCTCATGAGTTTAGTATCCAAAAATAACGTTGCCACCAATAAATTTGAATTGGAAGTACATGTTCCGGCAGACGAGTTTGAAAAAGCCTGTCAGAACGCCTACCTGAAAAGGGTTAAGAAGATCGAGGTCCCCGGTTTCCGCAAGGGCAAAGCGCCCCGGAAAACCATCGAAAAACTCTACGGTGAGGGAATTTTCTTCGAAGATGCCATCAACGCTGTATACCCGGTTGCTTTGGAGGCTGCTGTCGAGGAAGCAGGTCTTGAGCTGGTTGCCCGCCCCATGGTCGACGTGACCGATGTTTCCAAGGAAGACGGTTTTACATTTAAAGCGACCTGTATCGTCAAACCGGAAGTTTCCGTCAAAAACTACAAAGGCATCAAGGCTTCCAAAGAGGTCAAAGAAGTGACCGATGAGGATATTGATAAAGAGATCGACCGTTTGAGAAACCGCAACGCCAGAACCATTTCGGTTTCCGATCGCGCTGCTCAGAACGACGATGTCGTTGTTATCGACTTTGACGGCTCTGTGGACGGTGTTCCCTTCGATGGCGGAAAAGCGGAAAAATTCGATTTGACCCTCGGTTCCGGCCAGTTTATCCCCGGCTTTGAGGATCAGATCGTCGGCCACAACGTGGGCGATGAGTTCGATGTCAATGTCAAATTCCCTGAGGATTACCATGCGGAAGAGCTCAAAGGCAAAGATTCTGTCTTTAAAGTGAAAATCCACGAAATCAACGCCAAGGAGCTTCCCGATGCGGACGATGAGTTTGCAAAAGACGTCAGCGAGTTCGATACCCTCGCTGAAATGAAGGAAGACATCAAAAAGAAACTCACTGAGCAGAATGAAAAAACCGCTACCACCGAGTTTGAGAATAAACTGATCGATGAAGTCATCGCCAACATGGAAGGCGAAATCCCCGAAGAGATGTACGAGAGCAGAATTGACGAGATGATCCGTGACTTTGACTATCGTTTGAGAAGCCAGGGCATGGACATCAATGTGTACCTGCAGTACACCGGCATGGACATGGATTCTTTCCGCCTCACCTTCAAAGAGCAGGCTGAGAAACAAGTCAAGATTCGTTTGGCTCTGGAAAAGGTGGTCGAGCTGGAAAAAATTGAGGCCACTGATGAGGATCTGGAGAAAGAATATCAGCGTATCGCCGATTCCTACAACATGGAACTGGATAAAGTGAAAACCATGCTTCCTGCCGCCGATTTGATGGCTGACGTCGCTGTCAACAAGGCTGTCGATTTGATTAAAGACTCCGCAGTTGAGGCATAATAAATAAGCTTTAGCAAATTTACGGAATAGATGGAATGATTTTCCGAAATGTTCATCTTTTTCGTCTAAACTGAAAACAGGCAGAATCGGTTCGGGTGGGGAAGCAGATTCCTCACCCATCCGTTGCTTATGGTCGATTTTGATTGGAGGAAAATACATGAGCTTAGTACCAATGGTCGTAGAGCAGACCAGCCGCGGCGAACGCTCTTACGATATTTATTCGAGACTTTTAAACGATCGGATTATCATGCTGGGCGAGGAGGTCAACGATACCACCGCCTCTCTCATCGTGGCTCAGCTTCTTTATCTGGAAGGCCAGGATCCCGACAAGGATATCCATCTTTATATCAACAGCCCCGGCGGTTCCATTACTTCCGGCATGGCGATCTACGATACGATGCAGTATGTCAAATGCGACGTGTCCACCATCTGTGTGGGCATGGCGGCTTCCATGGGTGCGTTTTTGCTGTCCAGCGGCGCCAAGGGCAAACGCTTTGCCCTCCCCAACAGTGAAATCATGATTCATCAGCCCTCCGGCGGCGCCCAGGGCCAGGCCACCGATATCGCCATCCAGGCGGAGCGGGTGTTACGGATGAAAAAACACTTGAACGAAATTTTGGCGCAGAACACTGGTAAGTCAGTGGAGCAGATTCAAGCTGACTGCGAAAGAGACCATTTTATGTCCGCCTCGGAGGCTTGTGATTACGGCCTCATCGACAAAGTCATCTTCAAAAGCGGCGAGTAGGAGGATTCATGTCTGATTTTAACGAGAAAGAACCGGTAAAATGCAGCTTTTGCGGGAAATCGGAGCAGAATGTAGAGCGGATGCTCCATTCGGCTAAGGCCAATATCTGCGATTCCTGCGTGGCGCTTTGCTATGAGCTTTTGGCGGAGGAGGGCCTTTTCCCTTCGCCCGATTCTTTTGAGCCTTACCAGCCGGAGAAAAATTATAAGGCCCCCAAGCTTTTAAAGCCCGCTGAAATCAAAGAAATTTTAGATCAGTATGTCATCGGCCAGGAAAAGGCCAAAGTAACCCTTTCTGTCGCCGTGTACAATCACTATAAACGTATTTTCATGGCCAAGGATACCGATGTGGAAATCCAGAAGAGCAACGTGCTGCTTCTGGGCCCCACCGGCGTGGGAAAAACCCTTCTTGCCCAGACTTTGGCGAAGACCTTGAACGTTCCTTTCGCTATCGCCGACGCCACCACCTTGACTGAGGCGGGTTACGTGGGCGACGACGTGGAAAACGTGTTGGTGCGGCTGCTGCAGGCGGCTGACTTCGATGTAGAAGCGGCCCAGCGGGGCATCATCTATATCGACGAGATCGATAAGATCACCCGTAAATCCGAAAACGCATCTATTACCCGCGACGTCAGCGGCGAAGGCGTCCAGCAGGCGCTTTTAAAAATCCTGGAGGGTACCGTTGCCAATGTCCCGCCTCAGGGAGGGCGCAAGCACCCCCATCAGGAATTTATTCAGTTGGATACCAAGAACATTCTCTTTATCTGCGGCGGTGCGTTTGAGGGAATCGAAAAGATTATCGAGCGCCGCATGGACTCCTCTTCCATCGGCTTCGGTGCCAACATCCAGAAACGCCAAGATAAGGGAA
>CABUOE010000228.1 GCA_902493155.1 uncultured Eubacteriales bacterium | reverse complement strand
GTCGGCGATCAAAAACGCTACCCGCATACCGGGAGACAGGGTTTTTGAAAAGCTTCCGCAGTAGACGACAATGCCTTCGCGGTCCATGGTCTTGATGTTAGGCACGTGCTCGCCCGCAAACCGCAGGTCTCCATAGGGGTTATCCTCGAAGATCATCACGCCGTATTTCAGCGCCAGTTCGTAAACCGCCTTGCGTTTTTCGAAACTCATGGTGATGCCGGAGGGGTTTTGGAAGTTGGGGATCAGGTACAAAAACTTGGTGTTTTTGTTTTCCTTGAGGGCTTTCTCCAGCTTTTCGATGGAAATGCCGTCGTCCTCCATCTCGACGCCGACTAAATTCGCGCCGCCCGCCTTGAAGGCATTGAGCGCGCCCACAAAGCTGGGCATTTCGCAGATGACGGTGTCGCCCTCGTTGACAAGGACTCGGGTGGTCAGATCGAGGCCCTGCTGGGTGCCGGTGACGATGATGAGGTCGTCCTGGTCGTGGAGGATGTTCTTCGCTTTATACTGGGCCTTCAGAGCATCCCGCAAAGGGGTGTAACCTTCGGTGATGCTGTACTGCAAAGCGGCGATGGGATTTTTTGTGAGAATCTCGTTGGAAATCCGGGCGATTTCCGCTGTGGGGAACGCCTCCGGCGCAGGATTTCCCGCCGCAAAGGGGATGACTGACGGGTCTTGGGTGTGTTTGAGAATTTCACGGATGGCGGAGGCTTTTAGGTTGCCCATCCGGTCAGCAAATTTGTAGTTCATCTGGTATTTCCATTCCTTTCGGTGTTAAAAGATGCAAAAGTTGTCGCTGGTCACAGTTTTTCGATCAGTTCCCGCATTTTCTCCAAAGTGCCCGGGATGTCGATGTGCTGGGGGCAGTGCTCCATACAGGTCCCGCATTTTTGGCAGCTCTGGGGCAGCTCGATTTCCGGGCAGTCCTTGAGCTCCTCTTTAAATTGGGTGGCGTTTTTGGAAAAAACGTACCGATTATAAATGCCGAAGAGCTTCGGAATATCCACCCCGAAGGAGCAGTCCATGCAGTACCGGCAGCCGGTACAGGGCACCATGTCCTTTTTGCGGTAAAGGTCGAGAGCGGTCTCAAGTGCCTTTTCCTCTTTCCCGCTGAAAGGTTCCAGCGGCGACAGAGTGCCGATATTGTCGGAAAGCTGCTCGAGATTCGACATACCGCTCAAAACCGTCAGCACGTTGGGCAGCTGGGCCGCGTACCGAATGGCCCAGGAGGCAATGGAACGGTCGGGTGCCACTTGTTTTAAGACGGCGTTGGCTTTTTCGCCCAGGTCGGCTAAAGCGCCGCCCCGGACCGGCTCCATGATGATGGCGGGAATTCCCCGCTGCGCTAAAAGCTCATACTGTCCTTTGGCATCCTGGAGTTCCCAATCGAGATAATTCAGCTGAATCTGGACAAAATCCCAGTCGTAGGTGTCGAGAATCTGCCGCAGAACGGCGGGCGTGTCGTGGAAGGAAAAGCCTAAGTATCGGATTTTCCCCAGCTCCACGCACCGCTTGAACATCTCTTTGTTTTGGGCGTGGAAGAGGTAAAAATCGAAATAATCTACCTGGCAGCGCTCTAGCTGCGACTCAAAAATATTCTGCACATCCTCAGGGGTGCTGAGATCCCAGGGCGGCATTTTGGTGGCAAGATAAAAACTTTCCCGGGGATACCGCTTGAGGGCCTTGCCCATAAAAGGCTCGGAGAGGCCCGCGTGGTAACCGTGGGCGGTGTCGAAATAGTTGACACCGTGTTTATAAGCGGTATCGACGATTTCGAGGGCCTTTTCCTCGTCAATTTCCTCGGAACCTTCTTTTATCGTCGGAAAACGCATGCATCCAAGGCCCAGGAGGGAAATTTTCTCGTCTTTAAACCTACGTTTGCTGATTACCGTCATATCAATCCATCCTTCCATGAAGGAAAATGTTTATCTATTTATTATAGACGCTTTAAAGTGAAAAATCAAGGGAATTTGACAACAATTTAACGGAGAAGCCCCCTGCACCAGCTTAACAGCAGGGCAAACTGCCTGTCGAAGTTTCCGTCCGTTATGGGGCGCTTGCCCATCGCTGTCTCCAAAACCTCCCGATCGTCCCCGGAAAGCCCTTCCAAAAGCGCCTTCTTGGTGGAAAGCACCTCCCCTGTCCGCAGGTAGTGAAGGTTCATGAGGATGTAAAAGCTCCCCTTGTAGCAAAAAGGCAGGGCCTCGATGTTCCGTTCTCTGTTTTCATAAAGATACCGGTGGCTCAGCTCGTGGTACAGGTTCGCGGCGTTGATGCGGACAAAATCCCGGACGTCCTCATCGGAATAGGCGGGCAGGATGGTGCTCAGTTTTCCGTATACGTCCCGTGTGTCTGCCTTGACCTGAAACAACTCGTATCGGGGCCAGTTTTGCAGTTCTTCCCGGCCGCAGAAAAAGCCACAGGCCCGTTCGCTCTCTTCCATCGTCCCGATGACGTCCCTGTAAACGCTGAGATCGGCGGGCGAAAAATCCTCCACCACCGTCATTACGTCGATATCGCTATTCTCGATGGCCTCTCCCCGCCGGAAACTGCCCTGCAGCCCCAGATAGACAAGCCGCCCGCCGAAAACGGTGAGCAGTTTGTCTTTGAGGGATTCCATCCAGGTTTCAATGTCTTTCATATTTGTCTCCTTCTCAAAAAGAGTAAAATTCGTTGATGAACGCCAGAATTTCCTCCACCGGCCGGGTGCCGTCCACCTGTATTTTGGGGCAGGTAAGCAGCTTTTCCTCCCGGTCGTGGCCCTGTTTGCTCCGGGTGTCGGGGCCGTCAAAGTCGTAGCCCTTGGCCCACTCGATAAATTCCAGATGATCTTTAAACATGTCGCCGCCTTCCCGGATCCGCTCTCCGAACCGGGCGTATTCCCGCCGACGCAGCCGCTGGATCCGCACCTCAGTGGGGGTGACGACCCGCACCCCCAGCGTCACTTCCGGCAGCAAAACATCGCCCCAATCGTAGAGGGAACCGG
>CABUOE010000227.1 GCA_902493155.1 uncultured Eubacteriales bacterium | reverse complement strand
GTTAATATAGCAAAAGAATGTGACGAAAAAGTGACCATTTTTTCAATTCCCGATGGAAATTTTGCTGGAAAATTACGGAAGGGGCCGATTTTCGCAGAATTGCCGGGATAAGGCAGTGCCTGCAAAGACCGGAAGGCGCAAAAAGAGACGGCCCCCGGTTTTTGGGAGCCGTCTCGATGGTTAGGCCGCTTTGCGGGCCGCCAAAGTATTCGCGATGTAGTTGTCTACCTGTTTTTGATAGACGGGGAAGGTGGTGCTGCCGGCTTTTAAAAGCTCCTGATGGAACTCTATGGGGTTAAAGTCGCTGCCCAGGGCGTTTTGGGCCTGGGTGCGCATCTGTTGGAAGTAGAGGGGGCCGGCGGCATAGGGCAGGTAACTGCCCGGGTTTTGCAGGCAGATGTTGTACCAGATGTTCGAATAGGCAAGGGTGGTTTTTTCGCTGAAATGCTCCTTGAAGAACTGGAGGGTTCTCTCACGGGTCCAGCCGTCGTAATGGATGCCGATGTCCATGAGGGCACTGAAACAGTAATTTTTCATGGTTTCACAGTAAGCGTATTGGGCGGAGGGGCGGTACTGCTCCGGGACGTAGTTTGCGGCATACTCGGCGGCGTAGTTGGCCCAGCCTTCCGACGCGCCGTTAAAGGTGATGAGCTGCCGGATAGCGGGCAGCCCCATGATCTCAGTGAAGTTGTACTGATACATGTGGCCGGGGATGGTCTCGTGGGCGATGACGTTTAGCTTGCTTCGGTCAAAAGAACCGTTTAACAAAATAAGCTGAGGGTCGGAGGGGATGGCGTCCACTCTAGGGTTGCGGTAGGCGGCGTCCTCAAAATAGTCGCTGACCGAGGCGGGAACCTGCTTTAGCGTGTATTTGACCTTCCCGATGGCCGGGAAATCGGTCTTGGAGGCTTCATAGAGGGAAGAGATGAGCCCTTCCGCTGAGGTTTCATCGGTGGTTAAGAGGTTGTTTTTCTGGTCGAAGAGCAGCTTTTTACTCGGGTCGTTGAGGATTTGCTGCATTTTCTCGTCGTACATCTTCATGCCATCCATCAAGAGCTGACGGATGGATTCGATGCTGTCGCGGGTGCCCACCTTCGCCTGCACCAGCTTTTGGTAGTATTCTTTCCCCTGGGGCCGGTTGGCAAGGCCGCTGTCCGGCGATTTGACCTTGATCTTTAAAAGCTCCCGCTTGAGGGTTTTATAAGCGTTGACCAGGTCGTTTTTTATGAGCTTTTTGTTCTGCTGCTTGGCGTCGGTTTTCTCTGCGGCGGTGAGGAAGGAGGCGGCGTTTACCTGCTCGTCGAAGAACTGGAGCAGATAGTCGGTGGAGCTGTTCACAAAGTGGTCGCACTGCTCCATCACCGATTTCAGGCTGACAGCGGACAGGCCCACCCCTTTATCCTGGCGCTCCTGCTCGTTCTGGGCGTATTTCACGAAGGTGGCCTTAGCCGTCTGGAGCAGGTGAAAGTAATCGTTTATGTCGTCCTTGGACTGAAAGGTGAAGAGAATCAGCATCGACGGAAGGCTGCATGCGGCGCCCAGATAGTCGTTGTTCAGGTAGGTGTAGGGGGTGAGGGCTTTTTGCAGCTCCAGGTAGTCCCGGATGGTTTCGTAGCTTATCTGCTGGCTTTCCGACAGCTTGTTGTAGTCGAAGCCTTTGAGGGCGTTAAGCAGTGTGTCGTATCCGCTGGACCCCGCTTTAATCAGGTCGCTGGAGGAGGTGAAGGAATGCTCCGGGGCCACCGTCTGAAATCCGAAAGCCTGGGGGTCGTTGAAGAGCAGATGGATGCTTAAATCGTCGCTGGATGTGAGGGTGGCGGGCAGCGAAGCCAAAAACTCGTCAAACCGCGCTGATTCCGTCTGTGATGTGCTAGTAAACGACATCATGGACAGGGAAATCGCAATTGCCGCTGCGGCCGCAATAATCCGTTTGAATCGGTTCATACCGGTACCTCCTATTGAACGAAAATCCTTGAATTATGATCAGTATATCAGGAATTTATGTCGAAAATATGACCAAATTTAAATTTTTGGAAGATTTTTGGTGGATTTGCCTGACGAAAAAATTGCGGTTTTAGGAAAATGGATGAAACATTTCTGTTCCTATCGTTACCATCATCTCCACCCTTTCCAATCTGATTGACAGGGTGCGCTGCTTGCCGCCATGATGCTGACAGTGTGGCCGTCCTTCGGGAGAAAAAAGGGAAAACTGGTTGACAAAGGACATTTTTTGCGGTAGGCTGAAAATATAAAAGAACATTTCAAACGTTACGGCAGCGTTAGAACACCAAAATACGGCAAGTGAGGGAAACGACATGGAAGAACTTCTAAAACTAAAGCGGGCCAAGGACTACATGCAGGCCCTAGCTGAAGGGGTCGATCCCATCTCCGGGCAGGAAATCCCCGAGAATGACGTGGCCAATCAGGTGCGGCTCTGCCGATGTTTTTCCTATGTGGCGTCTGTGCTGGACAAAGTCATCCAAAACGGTGGCATGGTGGGCGGGGGCGCCAAGGTCGTTGCCCGGCTGGGCCTCACCGAGGAGCAGAAGCAGGCGGTGAACTTAAGCGAGCGGCCCATCGGCATCACCGAGCTGGCGAAACGGATTCTTGCCGCCGCGGGGGTGGACCGGATGCGGGGCGTGTCGGGAGTACACATGGCCGCGTGGCTGCTTGATAAAGGTTTCCTCGAAGAGGAGTTCGACGATGAAGGGGAGCTCCAGCGGGTGCCCAGCGAGGCGGGAATGGCCCTCGGCATTTCCAAAATCATGCGGGAGACCACCTACGGGGTGAAGCCTATGAACCTGTATTCCATCGAGGCCCAGCAGTTCGTTTTGGACAACTTGGATGAGATCATTTGCTGGAAAAAACCGAAAACATAATGGGAAAAGGAATCGTTGCAAAATGAATTTACAATAGCAATTTACACAATTGCAAATAGAAATGTAGGGGCCGACGCCCACGTCGGCCCGCCTTTCAGAGAATTTTTCTCTTAGAAGCGGGCTGATGTGGG
>CABUOE010000226.1 GCA_902493155.1 uncultured Eubacteriales bacterium | reverse complement strand
TCTTTTATCTTTCCAAAAAACGGTGTTTTTTTCTTCAGAATGTGGTATGATAAAGCTATAGAAAAGCTCCTTTTTGGGAGCTGGGTATCAAAAGCGACAAAGGAGAGATGTTTATGTATATTACCCCCACCCCTCACAATGAAGCGGCTCTCGGTGAAATTGCCAAAACGGTGCTGATGCCCGGAGATCCGCTGCGGGCGCAGGAAATCGCCGATGGATTTTTGGAGGACTATGTCTGCGTCAACACGGTGCGGAACATGCTGGCCTTTACCGGTACCTATATGGGAAAGGAAATCTCAGTTATGGGTTCAGGGATGGGGATGCCCTCCATCGGCATCTATTCCTATGAGCTTTTTCATCATTATGATGTAGACTGCATCATCCGGGTCGGGTCGGCAGGCGGCATCTCCAAAAAGGTCAAGGTTCATGACATTGTGGCGGTCATGGGGGCGTCCACCAACTCCAATTACGCGTCCCAGTTCCATCTGCCGGGCACCTTTGCGCCCATCGCCGATTTTGGCCTTTTGCGCCATGCGGTGGAGATTGCAGAAGAAAAGGGACTTTCTATCCACGTGGGGAACATCCTGTCCTCTGACGTGTTTTATAACGACCTGCCGGAAGATTCCTTCGCCTGGGAGAAGATGGGAATCCTGGCGGTGGAGATGGAGGCGGCGGCCCTTTACATGAACGCGGCCCGGGCTGGGAAAAAAGCCCTTGGCCTCATGACGATTTCCGACCATCTGGCTACTGGAGAGGCGCTAAGCTCCGACGAGCGGCAGACTGGCTTTGCCGAGATGATCGGACTGGCGCTGGACACCGCAGCTACTATGGATTAATTTTTTTGTCACCACGAAAAAGCCTGCACCATTTCACACGGTGCAGGCTTTTTCATATAAATAATGTTGAACAAGAAAGAATTACTCGTAATAATAGCGATAGGAACCTTCAAAACGGAAGGTATCGTCCGCTTTAAAGGGATTGGGAACATTCCGGAACAGGTGGAAATAGGCCTTGGCATAAGATTCGTTGAAAGCGGCGTAATTGTTGCCGGACAGATATTCTCTGGAGCCAATGCCGACAGTGGGGTCGATGCTCACCTGACAGTTGTAGCTTCCCCTTTTGCAGATAAAGCTGGAGCAGGTTTTATCGCCGCAGTTATTAGATGCGTTAGTGGGATTCCACTTGGTATTGGCGGCATCCACATATTTAATACCGTCTGTCGCCCATCCGTTGGGGAGCTGCAAACCGTAATAAGTCTTCATTATGCAATCTTCCAAAATGGTAATATCATTGGACACATGGAAGGTGTCGCCGTCAAATACCATCCGGTAATTTTCCCTTAAAATGGCTCGGCCGCCGCCACCCTTTATTTTGGTGTTGTTGCCCTGGACGTCGTTCACCCATTCAAAGGTGACTTCATCGGCGTAGCCGGAAAATCCTTCGGAAACTTCCGTGCCGTCGGCAAATACCTTGAGGGAAACCATTTCAGCGGTAGGGGAATCCTTTGGATCGGAACTGACGGTACCTTCATTGCTGTAGTTGTGGTTGCCGCCCGTAAAGCTATAGGTATCGCCGTCTGCTGTCGGATTGTTCACCGCAGAAACCACATAAGGCCCAAAGCAGTCGGTGCTGCTGCTCATCAGGGTCCATCCGCCGTCCTTGATGGCGTCTTCGCCGTTTAGTCCTATGCTGACGATATTGACCTTCTTAAACTCAAACAAGCTGTTGGGGCCTTTGGGACCAAGATTGTAGATGATGTTTTCTGCGTCGCTGAATTTGGCCACCAGATTGATTTCCCCGTTCTGGTAAGAGAGGTAGCTCTTCTTCTGAACGACGGGAGCAGTGCCTTCCTCTGTTTTGGGGAAGGTAGCGGTAAAGATAAGGGAATTACCGAGATTCTGGCCGCTGACCGTACCGTTCGTCACAGACTGAGCGCCAGAGACCGAGGGCTTAAAAGCGGTAAACTTGGCATAATCGTTGGCCTTGAGGGTGACTTTTAAGGAATACTGCTTACCTTCTTCGAAAGCGCCGGACACCTCTTTGTCTCCCTCCAGCCACTCATAGGAACTGATTACGTAATCATCTCCGTCCGCCGTGATGGCAGAGGGGGCTTTGCCGGCTTCCGGCGCCTCAGCGGTGATCTGCGCCGCCGAAACGGTCACCACCTGGGAAGGCGCGGGCGGATCCGGCTCTAATATCGACTTGACTGCGAACACCGCCGTGGGCACCGCTAGGATTACCGCCGCGGCTACGGCAATGGCTGTCAGTCTTTTTTTCCATTGGCTCATATATTTTGCCTCCTGACTATCATTGATGGAAAATGGGGCAGTGGGGGAGGCGTCCTCCCCCTGCCCGAAGGTTCAAAACCGGGTTATTTGACCCATGCGCCGCTTGCGTCTACTTTGTAGCCGCCCACGGTGGTATTTGCGGCCATTTTGCCGCTTGCGTTAAAGTAGTAGCAATTGTTTCCGACCCAGTTCCAGCCGGTGGCCATGGCTCCGCTGGATTTCAGGTAATACCAGGTATTGCCGCTTTGCAGCCAGCCGGTCATCATAGCGCCGTTGCCTCTGAAGTAGTACCAGGTGTTTGCTGCCTTGACCCATTCGGTGTTGGCCATTCCGCCCCAGTCGTGGAGGTAGTACCAGGTGCTGCCTTCCTGGAGCCAGCCGGTCTGCATCGCTCCATTGGAGTTGAGATAGAACCAGGTATTGCCCAATTTGAGCCAGCCGGTTGCCATTCTTCCGTTGTCATGGGAGTAGTACCAGGTGGAACCGACTTTGATCCAACCGGTCGCCATAGCGCCGCTGGATTTCAGGTAATACCAGTGTCCGCCGTCCTTGAACCAACCGGTCTGCATGATTCCTTCGGAGTTGAAGTAGTACGGCACCGAATTGATGGATTTCCAGCCGGTCACCGGTTTGTTATCTTCCACGTACTGCCAGCTTCCGTCAGAGAGCTGTTCCCACACGCCTACGATGATATCGGGTTTAACGGGTGTGCCGCCCCAGCCGCCTGT
>CABUOE010000225.1 GCA_902493155.1 uncultured Eubacteriales bacterium | reverse complement strand
TATTTGTTAATCCCTATATGCAAGCTTCGCTTGCTATTTACGCAAAATATCTGATGACAAAATTAGAACAAGATTCCTAAAGGAGTAAAAGACATGATAGAAAATGCATCGGACGCCAAACGAATTGTGGTTAAGGTGGGGACTTCCACTTTGGCCCATCAGACGGGGCTTTTAAACATTCAACGGATGGAACGGCTGACAAAGGTCCTTTCCGACCTGAAAAACGCAGGGAAGGAGATCATCCTGGTTTCTTCCGGCGCTATCGGTGTAGGGGCGGGAAAAATCGGCCTCAAGGAACGGCCGGTGGACATCCCTGTGAGGCAGGCCTGTGCGGCCATCGGTCAGTGCGAGCTCATGTACTGCTATGACAAGTATTTTTCCGAATACAATCACACGGTGGCGCAGGTTCTCATGACCCGCGACATCATCGACTGCGAAAATCGTAAGACCCACGTCGTCAACACTTTGATGAATCTGCTCCACTTCGGCATCATCCCCATTGTCAATGAAAACGACACCGTATCCACTGAGGAAATCGAGTTTGGTGACAACGATACTCTTTCGGCCATCGTTGGCAGCTTGGCTCAGACAGATTTGCTGGTGATTCTCACCGACATTGACGGAGTGTTTACCAAAAATCCCCGGGTATATGACGACGCTGAGCTGATTTCCCAGATCGAGGAGATCAATGACGGCGTGAAAGCGTTGGCCGGCGGAGAAGGGAGCCATCTGGGCACCGGCGGCATGATTACAAAGCTCAGCGCCGCGCAGATTGGTCTGGACGAAGGTTTTCCCACCGTCATCATGAATGGAAGCAGCCCGGAGGCGTTGTACCGCCTGTTTGAGGGCGAAGCAATTGGAACTTTTATCGGCGGGAAGAAAGGGGCAGCCAAATGACCTACATAGAAGAACTGGGCCGCAGGGCCAAGGAGATTTCCAAAACCATTGGAAACGCGTCTACCAAACGGAAAAATGACTGCTTGGAGGCCATTGCGTCGGCACTTTGGGAGCAGAGAAGCTATATTCTGGAGCAAAATGCCGTGGACATCGAAAACGCCAGGCAGAATGAAATGAACGAAGGACTCATCGACCGGCTGACGCTGACAGAGCCCCGCCTTCACGGGATTTGCGAAGCGGTCAGAAAACTCATCGCGCTGGACGACCCGGTAGGCGTTGTGGAAAGCGGCATTACCCGCCCCAACGGTTTACAGATTCTCAAAACGAGAGTTGCTCTGGGAGTTGTGGGCATCATCTACGAGAGCCGCCCCAATGTGACGGTGGACGGCGCGGTGCTCTGCCTCAAATCCGGCAACGCGGCGATCCTTCGCGGCGGTAAGGAGGCCATAAACTCCAACAAAGCGCTCGCCTACGTCATGCGGCAGGCGGTGGCTCAGTCAGGACTGCCCGCCGACATCATCCAGCTGGTGGAAGACACCTCCAGGGAGACGGCAAATGGTATGATGAAGCTAAACGGTTATTTAGACGTCCTCATTCCCAGAGGGGGAGCGGGGCTGATTCAGGCGGTGGTGAAAAACGCAACTGTTCCGGTTATCGAGACCGGCGTGGGCAACTGCCACGTTTACGTAGAGCAGTCGGCGGATTTGCAGATGGCGGCCAACATCGTGGAAAATTCCAAAACCGACCGTGTTTCGGTCTGCAACGCCGCAGAATCCCTTTTGGTGGACGAGAGCATTGCGGCGGCTTTTCTGCCCCTGGTGAAAACCCGCCTGGACGCCCACAACGTGAAGTGGTACGGCTGTGAAAAAACCCGGGCCATCGTCCTGGACGCGCTGGACGCCACCGAAGAGGAATACGGCAAAGAGTTTCTCGATTACGTCATTTCGGTCAAGGTGGTGCAAGGGGTCAGCGAGGCTATCTCTCATATCGACCGATTCGGAACTGGTCACTCGGAGGTCATCGTCACAAACAACTTAAGCGCCGCCGAGAAGTTTTTAAACGAAGTGGACGCGGCGGCGGTTTACGTCAATGCTTCCAGCCGCTTTACTGACGGCGGGGAGTTCGGCATGGGGGCCGAGATCGGCATCTCCACCCAGAAGCTCCACGCAAGAGGCCCCATGGGGTTAAAGGAACTCACTTCCATCAAGTATAAAATTTTAGGGGACGGCCAAATCCGGTAGCCCCGGCAAAGCAGGAGGAAAACCATTGGAAACGAAAGTACGAAAACCCATCAATAAAAAGATGGTGTTCGGCGGAGTGATTCTCGTCTTCGCCGTCATCGGCCTCGTGGCCAGCATCATCTTTGTTGTCAATTTGATCGGAAATATCGCCAGCGGCTCCAGGGAAAAAGAGGAGATGGCCTGGTTTATCAGCCCGGTGGTCATGCAGGACCCGCCCCCTTTCGAGAGCCCGGACAAAGCTACCAACACCACCATCATTACCGCGGGGGTTTGGCGGCTCATTATGACTCAGGACACCTCTAAATACCCCATTGATGAGTTTAACTTCATCACCGTACCTCAAAGCGATATTGAGGTGCAGATCAAGCAGCTCTTTGGCGACGTGGACTACACCCATGAAACAGTAGGGGACACTGAGTTGATGATTACCTACAACTCGGAAGCGAAAAGCTATATTTTCCCGGCCACGCCCCACGTTCTGCCTTACACCCCCAAGGTAGAGGAAGTGAAAAAAGTGGACGACAGCTACGTACTGACGGTGGGCTATATTCCGCCTGGACTGGCGTGGCAGGGCGACGTTACCGGCAAGAAATACGAGCCGGAGCCAGAAAAAATGATGGAATATACCTTAAAGGAAAACGAAAAGGGCGAGTACCAGATTTATGCTGTAGCCAATGCCGTCACCGATGGACCGTCAAATACTGAGCCGGGCAACAACATCTCGGATTTAGGGGCAGGGGATGACAATACGGCGGATGGAAGCGACGCTTCGTCCGATGCGGCCCAGGATGGCCCAGAGTCTACACCGGAGGAATCCGGCGAGAGCGTTCCGGAATCTTCCGAGGCGGCGTAATCAATCAGCCTGAAAAATGCGGATCC
>CABUOE010000224.1 GCA_902493155.1 uncultured Eubacteriales bacterium | reverse complement strand
CCCGGACCGTGGCGAAGCGACTTGTTCATCATCGATGATCTTGAAGCCCTTGCCGACGAGCTGAACCTGCTCGATTCTTATGAAAGATCTCTTAAAAGGAGGGTGTATTCGTGAGCAAATGCAAGGTCATTGCCGTCGCCAACCAAAAGGGCGGCGTCGGCAAAACCACAACGACGTTCAATCTCGGCGTCGGGCTTGCGCGTTTGGGAAAGCGCGTCCTTCTTGTTGACTGTGACCCGCAGGGCGATTTAACGATCTGCTGCGGGTATCAGGACAACGACGAGATTGAAACGACGGTATCGACAATTATGCAAAAGGTGATCGAGGATGATGAAATCTCCCCGGAAGAAGGCATAATCCATCAGCCTGAGGGAGTAGATCTTCTCCCGGCGAATATCGAGCTTTCCAGTATGGACTTACAGCTCGTTTCCACAATGAACCGCGAGCGCATCCTTGCAATGTACCTTACACCATTTACACCAATTTATACTCCAATCCCCCGAAAAACTACACGAATTTATAGGGATATGGCGATTCAGGAAGAAACCCCGTTTAGACCTGTTATGAGATATGAGGAGGTTTAGGAGAGATTGAAAAGATGGTTGCTTTCGTTCCGACAATGAAACCCTTGAATGGTGTAAAGGACGAAATTGGTGTAAACAAAACCGAGTCCGAAGCACCAAAAGCCGAGCCGGAAAAGATAGATTTTTCCAAAGTAGAGATTGAGCCTTTGTTCAAGGATTTTGTGGACTTTGAAACCTTCAGTAAATCCGATTTCAGAGCAGTCAAGGTACTTGCCTGCGAAGCCGTACCAAAGTCCAAGAAGCTGCTCAAATTTACGCTGGACGATGGAACAGGCACGGAACGCACGATTTTAAGCGGTATTCATAGCTTTTATGAGCCGGAGGAACTGGTTGGAAAGACCTGTATTGCAATCGTCAACCTGCCGCCAAGACCGATGATGGGCATTGACTCCTGCGGTATGCTGATCAGTGCGGTACACCACGAGGAAGGCGAAGAAAAGCTCCATCTTTTGATGGTAGACGACCACATTCCGGCAGGCGCAAAGCTCTACTAAAACGGGATGTACTTCATTTTCCGAAAACCTCGGATTTTACACAAATACACCAATTTTACACCAATCGGTGCTAAAATCGGTGCAGTAACAAAAAAATCGCATAATTTTTAGTTTCACACCGCCCCTGAGAAGGTATAGCTTCTCAGGGGCTTCTGTATTTTCTCATAGTTTTTACTCTCCCCGTCGCAAACTATACCAATCCACGCTTTCTCAATATAATGAAGCTAATCGCAGAGGAAGGAGAGGATTGAGTATGAGCAATATTTTATCAGAGGTACACCCTGAACTTGTTGCGGAATGGTCGGATAAAAACCTGCCGCTTACACCGGATAGGATTACATACGGCTCAAACAAAGTCGTTTGGTGGAAGGGCGCTTGCGGTCACGAATGGCAGACCAGTGTTAAGGCTCGTTCAAACGGCGAAAACTGCCCAATCTGCTCAGGCGCAAGAGTGATAGAGGGCGTCAATGATTTGGCAACGCTGAAGCCGGAACTGGCTGATGAATGGTCGAGTAAGAATGATCCGCTGAAACCGACAATGGTAACGACAGGCTCTCATAAGAAAGTAATCTGGCGGGATAAATATGGTCACGAATGGACAGCAACGGTTAAGAGCAGGGCGTTAAACGGCACAGGCTGTCCGTATTGCTCCCATAATAAAATCTTAGTAGGATTCAATGACCTTGCCTCACAGCACCCTCAAATCGCTTCTGAGTGGTCTGAGAGAAATTACCCACTAAAGCCTGATATGGTTACGGTCTTTGCAAATCGGAAGGTATGGTGGCGGTGCAGCAAAGGTCACGAATGGAACACGCTCATTTCCACTCGTTCAGGCGGAAGCGGGTGTCCTTATTGCAGCGGTCAACTTCTGCTGAAAGGATTTAATGATTTCGCCACAACACACCCTCAGCTTGCACAGGAATGGTCAGACCGGAATCTGCCCCTTACTCCTGATATGATAAACGAAAAGTCCCGCAGAAATGTCTGGTGGAAGTGCAGAGAGTGCGGGTATGAATGGCAGTCCGTTGTCTATGCCCGTGTAAAAGGAACGGTATGCCCTGTCTGTGCGGATCGGGCGGTTATGGCAGGGTATAATGATTTAGCAACGACGGACGCACATCTTCTTTCGGAATGGGACTACGAAAAGAACAAAAATATTTCCCCAAACAAAATATCAAGGCACTCAATGCAGAGCGTGTGGTGGAAATGTTCACTCGGACACTCGTGGAAGGCAAAAATTTCAGAAAGAGCGATTGAAGGAAAAGGCTGTAAGGTGTGTGAAAAAGACTATCTGACGGTTTTTCCGAAGCTGGCAGTTATGTATTATGCAGCGAAGAAGCGCATAAAGGTACAGACGGATACGGATAAGATTATCGGCATACCGCTTGAAATCTATTTGCCTGAAGAAAAAGCAGCGATTGAAACGGTTAGTCGGACAGAGAATGTAGAAACCTTGAAAGCATATCTGTGCCGGAAGCGGGAGATCAAACTGATTAAAATCCCCTATACATTAGGAAACAGCGAAATAGACTTCGCTATGAAAATCAAAAAAGCGTTTCGCAGCTTACATATTTTCATAACCTCGAATGAAGATGAGGATACGGCGTTTATCCGGCAGAGGTTTTTTGAATGGAGAAAAGGACAGATAAAATAAAGGAGACGATTTGATGAAAGACAGACAATTTCATATCTATCTTGATGACGAGGAGTACGGACAGGTTTTGCAGGCGTTAATCGCCCTTAAAAATAATCTGATAGCGCAAGGCAGATATACAGACGCAGTAGATGATGTCCTTATCAAATTTACAAAAGCACGAAAGAAAAAAATTACCGTCCAATACATCTAAATAAAACCGTAGTTATGCCGCTTGTTTCTTTACGGAGAAGCAGGCGGCTTTTTTGCGTTTTTAGGGCAATTTTCAAGGTCGAAAAAATTTTTTTTAAATTTTTTTCGCAAAAGGGGCGATTTTGGGTGTGCATTTTGACCCCCTTTGTCCAAATGAGTGAAGGGGTTATTTC
>CABUOE010000223.1 GCA_902493155.1 uncultured Eubacteriales bacterium | reverse complement strand
TGATGGATTTTACCACATAAAATGTGGTAAAAAGAAAGTAAATTATAAAAAATAGCGATTCTACTCAACTACAGCGAGTACGTCATCGGCTATTTTTTGTTACGATCAAGGTAGAAAATCTCCGATTTTCCTCTTGTAATAAAAAATTTGAAATGCAAAAGGGCAGGCGCGGGCGTAGGCGTCTGCCGGGGAAAGGCGAGGTATTGTATGGACATTTTGCGTTATGGCAGTCTGGCCGGCGGCAAAAGGACGAAAAAATTTGGATGTACGGAGAAACGGACGTGGGTGGAAACCGGCTCCCCAGGATGGGGCGTTGTGCGCTGGGGGACCGGCGGGATTGGAATGACGGGAGGCGGGGCGGTATGGCGCGGCCGCAGAAAATAGGACTCGATTATTTTCCTTTTGACGTGGATTTTTTCGCAGACCGGAAAATCAAGGTGCTGTTTGCCCGGTTCGGCTGCGAAGGGGTGGCTTTTTACCTGTACATACTCTGCGAGATTTATCGGGACAAGGGGTTTTTCGTGAACTGCGACGACGAGTTTTTGGAGGTGGCCTCGGTGGAGCTACAAATCGAGCGGGAAACGCTTCTCCGGCTGCTGGATTTTATGGTTGAGCGGCAGCTGATTCATGGGGGACTGCTGCAGGAGAAAGGGGTGCTGACTTCCAGGGGAATCCAGGCGCGGTATCAGCGGGCAAAGGAAAACGCCGGGCGCAAGACCCCGGTGCCGGTTCGGAAGGAGCTGTGGCTCATCAGCGGGCGGGAGACCTCGGCATTTATCCAGATGCGGGGGGAAGAAGCTCCAACCGGGGAAACAAAGAGCCGGGCGGCGGGCAAAAACGCGGCAAAGATGCGGGCTTTGGAACGGGGAAAATTTCAACGGGAAGATTTGCCGGGAGCTACTGAACGTGTGGGCGTTGAGGCCGGTATTTTGACGCATGGGGACCTTCGAAATGGCGCAAAGGCGGGAGAAAGGCCGGAAGAGGGCTGCAAAAAACCGGGTGCGGGAGGTCTGCGGAAGGCTGCTGAATTGAAAGATGGGCGGAAAGAGGTGCTGGAAGCGAATACGGCGGATCAGTTGCTTTGTGTGAGTGGGGAGGCGGTCGGTTTAGCGGGAAGTTCACCGGATGTGAGTGAGGCTCGGTCGGGGAGAGGAATAGCTGGAGGCGCCCAAAATGGGCTGCTGTGTGAGGAAATGTCCGTGGAAGAAGGACGGTGTCTTTGCGTGGAGAATTCCGGCGGGAAAAATCCCCAAAGGAAACAAAACAAAAGTAAAAGAAAGGAAAGGGGGGAAGGGGCGCAGATAGCTAGTGCGGGTCAGACGTGTGAGAGCGCCCCTCTGAGTTTCGGAAGCGGGGCTCCCGAAACTTTGGAAGAAGGAGCTGACGGCAAGGGGCAGGCAGATTGTGCGGGTCGGACGTGTGAGAGCGCCCCTTTGAGTTTTGGAAGCGAGGCTGCCGAAACTTTGGAAGAAGGAGCTGACGGTAGGGGGCAGGCAGATTGTGCGGGCAATAGGTCTGTTGGCATCCCGCTGGAGGCGCATTCGAAGGCCGGAGTTGAAGGGCGTTCGGTGGTGCGGCTGGTGCGGGAGGCGTTTGCTTCGGTTCCCAAAAATTTCCGGGAAGAAATAGAAGGATTCTTGCGGGAGGGGGCGCCGGAGGGGCTTGTCCGTTACGCGGTGGATGAAGCGAGGCGGCTGGGGAAGCCGTATTCGTATATGGCGGCTATTGTGCGGCAGAGGCTGGCTGAAGGGCGGCTGGACACGGTGTACGGGCGGCGGGCGCAGCCTTCCTACGATTTGGAGGAGTTCGAGAAGTTGGGGTTCCATGTGCCGAAGGTTCCCAAGGGGGACGGCGAAAAGACGGATGGGACGGTGTGAAGTTGGGGCGGCTGCCCCGAAAGAGGAGGATGACGATGAATCAGAGAAAATACGCAAAAGTGGGCGGGGCTTCCCGTCGGAAAGCAGGGGAAAAGACGCTGCGGGGACGGAGACTGCCGGGGACGGCGGGACGAATGAAGCCGGAGTGGGGAACGGTGGGGCGAGAAAGCTGCCGGAGGGGTTGCGGAGAGCCGTTAGATCAAGCAGAGTGGAAAAAAGGTGAAACGGCGATAGGAAGCAGCAGCGATAGGACGCGGAGAGAGGAATCGAAGCAGAAGTTCAGCGAAGGGGCGCGGCGGCGAGAACCAAGCCGGAGCGTTTGTGTGGCGTGGGATGAACTGGCCAAGATGGAGCTGGAAGAAGAGCGTCTGCGGGAAAGCAGGAGCGCGGCGGAGAGAGAAGAGCCTCCCATGTCCTGGGAAGAATGGGCCGAACAGCCGCTGGAAGGCTATGACGAGGATTTGACGCCCAATCGGGACCGGGCTTTTTCCAGGCAGACGGTGTACCTTGTCCACAAGTGGCTGGCTGAGGGGATGCCGCTGCCCATGGTGGCGCGGATGCTCAACCGCAGTGTGGAAAACGTCCAGGCGGCGGCAGAAGTGCCCCTTCTCAAGGGGGAAAAGGCGCTGATGCGGCGGTATTTTTCCCCGTTTCGCATGCGGAAAGAAACAGAGTAAAATTTTTTTGGGCAGTTTGTTGCGTAGAGCGATTTTTATAGCGCAAATAAGGAGTTTGGCGGGGGGAGAGAAGCCCGGGCGAAGCGGGTTGGGAGGGGGATGGCGGTCGGGCGGCACGGGAAGTTCGCGGGAAACAGTGTGGAAAGCGGCTGTGAACCGAAGGGGCGGCAGGACGACAAAAGAAGTGGAAAGCTGTGGGGAGCCGTCGGGTGAAGAGGTTGCGATGAGAGAAAGGCCGGGCGGTGAGAGAAGCGTCGGGTTTCGAGAGGCTGGGAGGCGTTAGGATGGGCGAAAAAAGGTTAGGTGGAGAAGCGTCGGTGGGAGAAGCGTCGGTGGGAGAAGTGTCGGTGGGAGAAACGTCGGCGGGAGAAAGGCCGGCGGGTGAAATGTCGGGTTCCGAGAGGCTGGGAGGCGTTAGGATGGGCGAAAAAAGGATGGGCGGAGAAGCGTCGGTGGGGGAAGTGTCGGTGGCAGAAAGGCTGGCGGGTGAAACGTCGGGTTCCGAGAGGCTGGGAGGCGTTAGGATGGGCGAAAAAAGGTTAGGTGGAGAAGCGTCG
>CABUOE010000222.1 GCA_902493155.1 uncultured Eubacteriales bacterium | reverse complement strand
GGAGTGGCGCGCAATGATTACCCATCAGATGGAGATCCTGTGCAATGAGGCACGGAGTACCGCCGCCGGTGCTTACGGGAAGATGCCGTTCAATTACGATGTGCTGGACAGTATGTGTACGGAAATGAGCAATTATATGGCTCTTGGCCTTATCCGGCAATTTCAAATCTAAAAGAAAAGCCACACCGGGAGGCGTGGCTTTCCTTTTAGATTTTTGGAAATTTTCTATGAGCTATGAAATGAAAAACTTTTTATAAAAATCATTGCGGTACAGTACACCAACCATAATCAGTCCCAGTACATAGCAGACCACTGCTTCTCCGATGACCACCGACAGGGCGTTGCCCCAAAATGCCCCCCAGATAAATTCGCCGCTGAACACGAAAGTCAGTTCCAATCCGACGATAATTCCGTTGAATACCACCGGAGGAAGGGGGGCGAAAATGTACTTCAGCAGCCGTTTCTGATCGGGGAGCCTGCCGATGGCATAGGTGACAAGGGCGGCCAAAAGCGTCGCCGAGGTGCCGACGACGGCATCGATGAGGCCGATGGGGTTTAACCCTGTCACGAACCCGATGACGTTCGAGAAAAAGCAACCGAACACCAGTCCCCAGATACTAACGGGACTGAAAAGCGGGAGAAGGGTCAGCACTTCGCTTAGACGGAACTGAACGGTTCCGAAAGCAAATGATCCGCTCACAAAGGTGAGAACGGTGTACAATGCCCCAATGACGGCAATTTGTACAAGTTTGTTTGTTGGGAGTCCTTTTCTGTTCATTTTTTCCTACTTTCTCCGTGCAACAAAATAGTAAAGCCCCAAAGGGCTGCCATAACGCCGCCGTGCGCCCCGAAGCCGGGCACGGATGAAGCCGCGGGTGATCTTCGGCGCCGTTATACAGACGATTATCTGCCTTGCTAGTCTACCACAGATTCGGAAATCTTGCAAATATCCGGGGAAGGGGACAAGATGCTTTCCTAAAAATCGGATGATCCCGATCTATAGGAGAGCGTTTTCTATAGAAAAAAAGGGATTCTGGTCGTTTTCAATAAATTTCTTAGAAGATGATGGCGTAATCTTGACTTTTGAAGACAATTCCTCTATAATATCAGTTATCGGTGCCCGCTTGTCCAGTTCAACGCCTGCAAGGCTTCTTCTGGTTTGGGACGCGCCTATGGATGAGAACGCTGCGTTGTGCTCATCTAAAAGCAGTGAAAAGGAGCACTTTCGTTTCTTTGACTGGTGCGTGACCCGGCGGAAGGAACTGTTTTTTTTTGCGCATGAAACGGTTTTTTACGGCTTTGAGGATATATTGACATATGTCCGGCGAAGAGGGGCAAAATGGTACAGAATTCAATGTAACACTGGAGGAATTGTTCCATGAAACGAGTTGGAAAACCCGTCTTTTTCATAGTGTCAATTCTGATTGTCCTGTTGACTGTGGTTTCCTTTACCGGTATTTCCACCATCTACGGTGACAAGAAGACGACCTATATCAAAGGCGGAAACGATATCCGCTGGGGTATCGACATCCGAGGCGGCGTTGACGTCACCTTTACCCCCCCGGAAGGCGTAGACGCCACCAAAGAGCAGATGGATGCTGCCCGTGCGGTTATTGAACAGCGTCTCGTCAACCTTCACATCACCGACAACGAAGTGTATGTGGACTACAACAAAGACAGAGTCCTCGTCCGTTTCCCCTGGAAAGAGGGCGAATCCAATTACGATCCTGAATCGGCTATCAAAGAGTTGGGCGAGACCGCTCTGCTGACCTTCCGTGAAGGACACGAAGTGGATAACGATGGACTTCCCTCCGGCACGACCAAGGACAACATCATCCTGGAAGGCAAGGACGTGAAATCCGCTACCGCCGGCTATATCACCAACCAGACCACCAACGAGCCGGAATATATCGTCAGCCTGGAGTTAAACGATTCCGGTAAAGACAAATTCTCGGAAGCGACCACCCGTCTGTCCAAGACCCAGGGCACCATCTCCATCTGGATGGACGACACGATGATTTCCTATCCTACGGTCAATGAACCGATCACCAACGGTAAGGCGCAGATTTCCGGTCAGTTCGACGCGGAGTCCGCACAGGCTCTGGCCGATAAAATCAACTCCGGTGCACTGCCCTTTAAACTGGAGACACAGAACTTCAACACCATCGACCCGACTTTGGGTATGGGCGCTAGAGACGTTATGGTTCTGGCCGGTATCATCGCATTCCTCTGCATCGCCGTTTTCGTAACGCTGATGTACCGCCTGCCCGGTGCGGTTGCTGTTATTGCTCTGCTCGGTCAGGTTGCGGGTTCCATCGCTGCGGTATCAGGCTTTTTGCCCTTTATCCCCAGCTTTACCCTGACCCTGCCCGGTATCGCCGGTATCATCCTCTCCATTGGTATGGGCGTTGACGCCAACATTATCACGGCCGCCCGCATCAAGGAGGAAATCTACGCAGGTAAATCCATCGACGGCTCCATTTCCATTGGTTATCAGCGTGCGTTTGCCGCCATCCTCGACGGAAACCTGACTTTGATTATTGTTGCTATCGTTTTGATGGGCGCGTTCGGCCCCAGCGATTCTCTGTTTGCAAAACTTCTCTCTCCGCTGTTCTTCGTGTTCGGCCAGTCTACCGCGGGCGCAATTTACTCCTTCGGTTACACTCTGCTGGTCGGTGCGATTATGAACTTTATTTTCGGCGTAACGGCTTCGAGGCTGATGCTCAAATCGATTTCCCGGTTCAAGCCCTTCCGCAAGCCTTGGCTGTATGGAGGTGAGAAATAATGGCTTTGAAAGTATCCCATATCGATTTTGTCAAGAACAGAAAGATTTACTACATCATTTCCTGTTCCTTGATTGCCATCTCCGTCATTGTTTCTCTGATTTTCGGCGTAAAAGTGGATATTCAGTTCAGAGGCGGTACCATCGCCACCTACTCCTATTCCGGAGAACTGAATATCGATGATTTCGAGAAAACCGTTCAGGATCAGACCGGGATGCAGGTTTCCGCTCGTGCCGCCAAAAACGCGGCCACGGGTGAGCCCAATGTCACTCTGAACTTTGCAAGCAAAGAAGGGCTTTCTGCAGAAGCTCAAACTGCTTTGACTGCTGCTTTGCAGG
>CABUOE010000221.1 GCA_902493155.1 uncultured Eubacteriales bacterium | reverse complement strand
TTGACATTGGCCCGGCTTTCCAGAAATTTTTCGGGGTCAGCGAGGAGAGCGAAATCGCCCTCTTAAACGCCGCGGGCGGCCAGGTGGTTGCCAGTGACACTAAAGGCGGATATACTGTAGACGTCAAAGGTGTGGTCGGCGACAAAAAGAGCGTGAACATTCTGTTTGAGCTGACAGCTCCGGAAGGGGAAACAGTCAGCGACATGTACCGTTTCACAGACAGTCGTATCTGGCTTGACAAGGTCCACTCGATGGGGTGGCATGTGACTCAGATCGACGACGGCGCTCCAAATGACAACAAAGGAAGCTATGTAATCAGCTGTACTACCGACGAAAATTTCTCGGGGGAAAAGGTCAGTTTGATTCTCGGGAATTTGGTGGACGACAGCGTTCCAAGCGGCAATTTGGATGAACCCAGCAAGATTCTCGAAGCCGGAGAGTGGAATTTGGATTTCACCATGGATTATCGGGATACCTCCAAAACCTACAAGGTGAATCGGGAATTCTCCTTTAACGGGGGGACGGTTACTCTGAAATCCATGAGTTTGTCTCCCCTTTCCGCCAGCTTTGAACTGCAAAGCAAGCTGAATCTGGAAAACCTGGAAATGAATGCGAAAGGAAACCTGCTGTCCGATGAATCCGGTGAGTATGCCGTTTCCATCCAGATGAAGGATGGCTCGGTTTTTCGGGAATTTTCCGGCGGCGGCACCGGCAGTAAAGGGTTAAAATCCGTGGTGACCATTCAGTTTGCCAAATTGATTGACCCTGCTGACATTGCCTCTGTTACCTATCAGGGACTGACCATTCCAGTGGCGGAGTGAGAATACAAGCAACAAAAAACCCGGTGGAATCTCCATCGGGTTTTGCTCTACTAAGTTTTAGTTTTCGGATAGCTCCAAAGCGTCTAAGAGTTCTTCTTTGGGGCGGACACCCACCATTTGGTTGACAACTTTCCCATCCTTGAAATAAAGAAGGGTGGGAATACTCATGACGCGGTACTCCTGGGCGAGATTTTGCTCTTCGTCGATGTTCACCTTGCAGACCAGGGCTTTGCCGTCCACTTCGTCGGCGATTTCGTCAATGACGGGGCCCAGCATTTTGCAGGGATTGCACCAGGGTGCCCAAAAATCCACCAGTACCGGCAGTTCGGAACCCAGTACCACTTCGTCAAATTCTGCTTCTGTAACATGAATCGTGCTCATTTTGACATCTCCTTTTCGATTAATTCCATTCGATTGCATCTGCGCTCTTCCGGGGGCAGGTCGGTTCCGGCGAGATAAACTGTTTCGGAAAGCTTGGCACCGAAGACAGAAAAAACATCTCAGACGGAGCTTTTAACGCTTCGATAGCCGAAAGGTCGCTGCCGCAGGTGCAGATTAACACGCCTTGTTTAGTGTGAGCCATTTTCTCCCGTTTAAACAGGATACGGCGGACAAAAAACTGCTGCGTCCGGTCGATAAAGGCTTTTACAGGTGCCGGAAACCCCAGATAATACACCGGCACCGAGAGAATGATGACGTCCGCCTCGTCCAGTTTTCCGGCTATATTTTCAAAAGAGTCGTGAAGAGGGCAGCCGTTATGGACATGGCAATATTTGCAGTCGGTGCAGGGCTTGATATGGGTTTGAAACAAATTCACATGCTGGACGGAAGCGGCGTTCTCATATTGAGCCAGGTAAGCCGCCGTCAGCCTTTCGGTGTAAGAATCCTTGTGAGGGGAACCGTGGAGCACCACGATATTAGATGAGGATTTTTTGTTCGCAGTATTCGCAGACAAGCATATCGCCGCTTTCCATATAGTGTTTCGGCAGGTAGGTTTCGGTATTGGTGATACAATTGGGGTTAGCACAGGGGTGGCCGGTCTGGGAAGAGCCGTAAAAGAGGGTTTGCTGGTAGTCCTGCTTGCTCAGCATCCGGATAATCAATGCCATTCGGCCGTAGACGCCGTACTGGGCCTGTTTGAAGTAAACTGCGCGAGGGTCTGCGTCTACCTCGTGGGTGATTTCATCGACGCGAGGCAGGGGATGGAGAATTTTCATATCTTTTTTCGCCAGGGAAAGCTTTTCGGTATCCAGGACGTAGATATTTTTCTGCGCCTCATATTCCGCTTCGCTGGGAAAACGCTCTTTCTGAATGCGAGTCATGTAGAGAACATCCAGGTCGCCGATGACTTCACTTAGAGAGAATACTTCAGTGTAGGGGCATCCAGCGCTGTTCAAAATGTTTTTGGTATAGGCCGGCACAGCCAATTCTTTGGTGGAAATCAGGACAAATTTGTTGTTTTCATATTTCGAGAGGGCTTTGATGAGAGAGTGAACGGTGCGGCCGTATTTCAAGTCGCCGCAGATGCCGATAGTCAGATTGTCAAGCCGTCCCTTTTCCTTTACTAATGTAACCAGGTCGGTCAGGGTTTGGGTCGGATGAAGGTGTCCGCCGTCCCCAGCGTTGATGACGGGACAACGCTGGGAGTAGGCTGCCGCCGCTTTCGCTGCGCCTTCCAGTGGGTGACGGATGGCGATGATGTCGGCATAGGAGTTGACAATGCGGATGGTATCGCCCAAAGTTTCGCCCTTTGCGACTGAGGAATTCTGGGGATTTGAAAAACCGATCACCTGTCCGCCTAGTCGGAGCATAGCGCTTTGGAAAGACATCTGAGTCCGGGTAGATGGCTCGTAAAACAGAGTGGCTAGGATTTTTCCTTCCATGATGCCGAAGAACTCCCGCGGGTTCTGCTCAATCTTCAAGGCAAGGTGAATAATGTTGTCCCATTGCTCCATGGGAAGATCTGCAAGATCGATCAAATGGTTGCAGCTCATGTTATTGCCCTCCATGATTATTTTCTACTTTATTCTATCATTTACCCCTAAAAATAACAAGGGACGATTTATGAACAATATGAAGGAAGAAAACAAAGTGAGAATTTCCGGTTTTTTAAAAAAACTTGCAATTTTCTGTAAAGTTCCCCTTGACAATCTCCAATTGACATGATAAAATAAACAAGCTGTCGCAAAACGAGAGGACTTGGGAAGCGGGAGCGAAAAATCTCTCAGGGAAACTTTGGAAAGGCTGAAAGGTACTTGACAGAGTGGAGGAGGGATGATATAATAGAAAGGCTTCGGAAGA
>CABUOE010000220.1 GCA_902493155.1 uncultured Eubacteriales bacterium | reverse complement strand
TATGGAGGCAAATAACCACGTCAACAGTATTATTATCGAGTATGTGGAAGGTATCGAGGTTGTAAAGGCCTTTAACCAAAGCACAAGCTCCTATGAAAAATTTGTTAATGCTGTCCAGTCGTTCAAAGAGTTTACCTTGGCATGGTTTAAGAGCACATGGAAAACGATGAACCTGATGATGGCGATTATGCCAACAACGTTACTGGGGGTTCTTCCTGTCGGCCTTCTGCTGGTACAGAATGGAAGTATTTCCCCCGCAGAGCTTGCAATGGGGATTATTCTTTCTCTCAGCATTGTTGGGCCGTTGATGAAAGCAACCACTTTCATTAACGAAGCAAAGTCTATGGAATATGCAGTAGAGGCGGCAAATGAACTTTTGAACCTGCCTGTGCTGCCGGATTCAGGGAAAATCGTATCCATACCCCGCAATGATATTGTGTTGGAGCATGTAGCTTTTTCCTATGACGGCTCCGAGCAAAATGAAGTACTGCATGATGTGAACTTGGAATTGCCAGAGGGAAGTTTTACGGCACTTGTAGGACCGTCTGGCGGCGGTAAATCAACGATTGCCCGTCTGATTGCAAGGTTTTGGGACGTGACAGGCGGCAACATTACCATTGGGGGGAAGAATATCAAAGAGTTGTCTATACGCCAGCTTTCCGAACTGGTCAGTTTTGTGACGCAGGATAACTTCCTGTTTAATTGCTCCCTGAAAGAAAACATCCGTCTTGGAAATCCAAACGCCACAGATGAAGAAATATATGCGGCGGCGAAAGCGGCCTGCTGTGATGAATTTATTGTGCGTTTGGACAAAGGATATGATACCCCTGCCGGTGATGCCGGAAAGAGGCTGTCCGGCGGCGAAAAACAGCGAATTGCGATTGCGAGGGCGATCCTCAAAAATGCCCCGATTGTTATTTTGGATGAAGCGACAGCATTTACTGACCCGCAGAACGAAGATAAAATTCAGAAATCTATCATGGCGTTATCAAAGGGTAAAACTCTTCTTGTGATCGCCCACCGCCTTTCCACCATTCAGAACGCAGATCAGATTGTCGTGTTGAAAAAAGGCCGGATTGTGGATTGCGGAAAGCAGGGAGAATTGTTGAAGCGGTGTCCGCTGTATGCGGATATGTGGAAAGCCCACATCGGGGCGAAGAATTGGTCTGTGAGTGAAAAGAAGGAGGTGGTCGCTCATGTTTAAGTCTATGAAACGGATCATTAAATGGGCGGGGAAATATAAGGGACGCCTCTATCTTGGCTCTGTTTTTTCCTTTTTCAGCAGCCTGTCTACGGCGATCCCTACAATGGCTGCCGCTTATGCCCTTGATAAAGCAATCGCAGCTTATTGGGCAGGCAACACAATAGAATCCTCCCTGATCTGGCAGACGCTTTGGATTATTGTTGGCTCGATTGCGCTTAACTTTCTACTCTCTTATCTGCGGGCGGTGTTGCAGGAAAGCATTGGCTATGAAGTAGCCGCAGGGCAGCGAATCCATTTAGGCGATGTGCTGAAAAGGGTTCCTCTGGGATATTTTTCCAAAAACAGCGTGGGCGATATTCTGACAGGTGTTACCACGGAGCTATCCACACTTGAATTGCAGGGAATGAAGATGGTTGACATCATCATCAACGGATATGCAAAGTTTATTGCAATTCTCCTGTGTTTCCTTTTCCTGAGTCCAGCCGCAGCAGTGATTTCTGTTGTCGGCGTTGCCTTTTCCTCATTGGCCTTACATGGTATCAGCAGGCATAGTGAAAAGACCGCTGCTATCACGCACCAGGCCATGGAGGATATGTCTGGCTCTGCGATTGAATATATCCGCGGGCTGTCCATCGTTAAATCGTTCGGACAGGAAGGGGCTTCTATCGAAAGTTTCCGCAAGGCAAATACGGATTTGAAAAATATTCATATCAAAGTAGAAAAAGGCTATACGCCATTTAACTGCTTGCATCTGTTCTCCTTAAAACTGGCATCTATGGGGATTGTGTTTATCTGTGCATGGCAGACACTTAACGGGCAAATGAGTCTTGCTTATTTCCTGATGTTTGTTCTGTTTTCTTTCGTAATCTTTGGAAGTGTGGAAAACATTAACGACGCGGCTCACATGCTGGGTCTTATAGATTCCGCTATGAATAAGCTGGAAGCTCTGGAAAATGCAGAATATATCGACCAGGACGGAAAAGATATTACACCGACCTCGTATGACATTACTTTTCAGGATGTATCCTTTGGTTACGATAAACGGACTGTGTTGCATGATGTGAATTTCACGATTCCGCAGAATACCACAACAGCGATTGTAGGTCCCTCCGGGAGCGGCAAGTCTACCCTGTGCAGCCTGATTGCACGCTTTTATGATGTTGACGCCGGAAAAATCACTTTAGGAGAAACAGATATTCGAGAATTTACCTGTGACAGCTTACTAAAAAATATCAGTATGGTGTTCCAGAATGTATATCTGTTCCGGGATACGATCCGTAACAATATCAAATTCGGCAGCCCGGACGCTTCGGAGGAACAGATGATTGCCGCTGCAAAAAAAGCGCGCTGCCATGACTTTATTATGGCCTTGCCAGATGGATATGATACCGTCATTGGTGAGGGCGGTTCTTCTCTTTCCGGCGGTGAAAAGCAGCGGATTTCGATTGCCAGAGCCATGCTGAAAGATGCGCCGATTGTTATTTTGGATGAGGCCACGGCCAGCATTGACCCAGAGAATGAGCATTTGATTCAAGAGGCTATTTCCGCACTGACACATGGTAAAACAATCATAACGATTGCCCATAGACTGGCGACGATTGAAAATGCGGATCAAATTCTTGTCATTGATGGTGGAACCGTCGTGCAGAAAGGAACCCATAAGGAATTGCTGGCTCAAAGGGGAACCTATCAGGAATTTATTAAGATTCGGGAACAGGCTGAGGGCTGGAGGATTCAACAATAAGCATAAAGGAGGAACTGATGAAGATTCATGCGTCCGGGGAGGATTATCTGGAGGCTATCCTTGTTCTACAAAAGAAAATGGGCATGGTCCGCTCCATTGACCTTGCCCGGCACATGGGCTTTAGCAAACCGAGTATCAGCCATGCGGTAGGCGTTTTGAAAAATGGAGGTTTTCTGACCGTGGATGATGATGGGTTCCTTCATCTGACCGTCATAGGTCGGG
>CABUOE010000219.1 GCA_902493155.1 uncultured Eubacteriales bacterium | reverse complement strand
TTAGCGCCTCTTCTTCAAACACACGGATAAATTCCTCGCCGATGATTTTGCGTTTCCGTTCCGGTTCTGCCACACCGGCAAGTTTTTTAAGAAACCGTTCCTGCGCGTCGACCAGCTTAATGTTCATGCCGAGCTTTGCGTGATAATAGTCCATAACCTCTTTGGCTTCGTTTTCCCGGAGCAGGCCATGGTCGACGAAAACACAGTAAAGCTGATCGCCTACGGCTTTGTGAACCAAAACAGCAGCTACCGAGGAATCTACACCGCCGGAAAGGGCACAGAGAACTTTTTTGTCCCCCACCTGCTCCTTGATTTCGGCAATCATACGCTCGGCCAGGGAGCTCATGTCCCAGTCGCCTTTGCAGCCGCAGATGTGGTAGCAGAAGTTGTAGAAAATCTTCATGTTTTCTTCTTTGTGCATCACTTCCGGGTGAAACTGTACGCCGTAGATTTTACGATTGTCGTCTGCGAAAGCCGCGACCGGGCAGTTCTGGGTCTCCGCGATGGAAACGGCTCCTTCCGGCAACTTGCCGGCCATATCCCGGTGATTCATCCAGATGGACATGTCCTTCATGCTGTCAAACAGCGGATGGGCCTTGAAACAAATATCAATGGGACCGTATTCAGGGACAGGGGCCTCGACGATGGTTCCACCCAAATCATTTACCAAAATCTGCATGCCATAGCAGATACCGAGAATCGGTACGCCCAGCTGTAAAAATGCTGGATCCAGCTTTTTGGCGTCAGGCGCGTACACGCTGTCGGGACCGCCGCTCAAAATCAGCCCTTTCAAGTTTTTTTCTTTGAGGGTGCAGGCGCTTGCGTTGTAGGAAACAATTTCCGCATAAACGCCCGCCTCTCTGACGCAGCGCGCAATCAACTGGGTGTACTGCCCGCCGAAATCCATAACGACGATGGTTTCATTTGCCATACTGGTTCCTTTCCCCGGTGTGAACCTACCGGCTGGTGCAACAAATAACAATTCCTATTTCAAAATCGGACAGCAAATAAAAGTGTGTTTTAAAGGCGTGTTTTAAGAGCAAGTCCCTTGATAACCGATTTTTCAATAAGGATATTATACTATTCCCCCTTTTTTCTGTCAACAAATATGAAAGTGGTTTGTGGTGAACCTGCAAATTTCATAAGATTAGAGGTTGACCATATTCAATTTTATGTGAAATTGTCCAAAGATGAAAAAATCGGAGAAAAAGGGATTGACAAATTGTTTTTCCCGTTCTATAATGACGGCGTAGACAGCAAAGGCGCTGTAGGAATTTTCCTACGGCGTCTTTTCTATTTGTTCCGGCTTTTCATAAGGAACGCCGGACGGCATTGTTAACGCGGTTACCGCAATCAAGAAAGGGAGTATTTGTTATGAGCAAAACTGTTATCCCGCAGGGCTACAAACCCGCAACCGACCTCTATGAGACGCAGAAAGCCATCGCCGCCATCAAAGGCGTGTTCCAGAAAAAGTTAAGCGATGCTTTAAATCTCACCAGAGTTTCCGCTCCGCTTTTTGTTGAGGCGGGAACTGGCGTCAACGACGACTTAAACGGCGTGGAGCGCCCAGTCAGCTTCGACATCATGGAGACAAAGTCCGACGCACAGGTTGTGCACTCCCTAGCAAAATGGAAAAGATTGGCCCTCTACCAATACGGTTTCCAGCCGGGCACCGGTTTATACACCGATATGAACGCCATTCGCCGGGACGAAGAAATGGATAACCTCCATTCCATCTATGTGGACCAGTGGGACTGGGAAAAAATCCTGCCAGCGGGCAAACGCACCGAAGAATATTTGAAAGAAACAGTTAAGAGTATCGTCAAAGCCATCTGCGACACGTTGGAAGAAGTCAAAAAAGACTTCCCCTCCATTAAAACCACCCTATTTCCGGAAGTCAGCTTTGTGACGACTCAGGAGCTGGAAGATTTGTACCCCGACTGTACCCCGAAGGAGCGGGAGAACAAATATCTGAAAGACCACAAGACTGCTTTCATTATGCAGATCGGCGGCAAGCTGAAATCCGGCATCAAGCACGACGGCCGCGCCCCCGACTACGACGACTGGAAATTAAACGGAGATATCGTATTCTGGTCCGACGTTTTGGGATGCGCCTTTGAGGTTTCCTCCATGGGTATCCGGGTGGATCAAAAATCCATGGACAGCCAGCTCAAGGAAGCAGGCTGCGATGACCGCAGGAGCTGTAAGTTTCACAAGATGGTGCTGGACGGTACCCTGCCCCTGACCATGGGCGGCGGAATCGGACAGTCGAGAATCTGTATGCTGCTCTTAGGCAAGGCCCACATCGGCGAAGTGCAGTGCTCCATTTGGGACAAAGACACCATAGAAGCCTGCAAAAAAGCCTCCATACCGCTTTTATAATTTACTGACAATAGAGAAATACCGTAAAGGAAGGAAATTACGTTATGAAAAACTTGCCCCAAAATTTTGGCTCACTGGTATTTAATGACGCCGTCATGCGGGACCGCCTCCCCAAAGAAACCTATAAGGCGCTGAAAAGGACAATGGAACAGGGCAAACACCTGGATCCGTCCATTGCCCACATTGTTGCCAACGCCATGAAGGACTGGGCGGTGGAAAAGGGAGCCACCCACTTTACCCACTGGTTCCAGCCCATGACCGGCACCACCGCCGAAAAGCACGACAGCTTCATCAGTCCGGTAGCGGGCGGCGGAGTGATTATGGAGTTTTCCGGCAAAGAACTGGTTAAAGGCGAGCCCGACGCATCCAGTTTCCCCTCGGGCGGCCTGCGGGCAACTTTTGAGGCCCGTGGCTACACCGCCTGGGATCCCACTTCCTACGCCTTTATCAAAGACGACACCCTTTGCATCCCCACTGCATTCTGTTCCTACAGCGGCGAAGCCCTGGACAAAAAGACCCCTCTGCTGCGGTCCATGGAAGCCCTAAACCGGCAGGCTCTTCGCATTCTCCGACTCTTTGGCGACAAGGAAACCGTCCACGTGGACACCACCGTCGGCCCGGAGCAGGAGTACTTCCTGGTAGACAAAAAGCTCTATGAGGAGAGAAAAGACTTGGTGTTCTGCGGAAGAACCCTCTTTGGTGCGAAGCCTCCAAAGGGCCAGGAGCTGGACGATCACTATTTTGGCACCATCAAGACGAGAGTTCAGGCCTTTATGAAGGATTTGGACG
>CABUOE010000218.1 GCA_902493155.1 uncultured Eubacteriales bacterium | reverse complement strand
GTTCAAATTCTGCGATAATGGCCAGCACCTGAATGATGATTTTGGATGTGCTGATCCGCGTATTGATATTGTTGGAGCAGACCAAAAGTGTCACATCATGGCGCTCGAAATATTCCAGCAGCCGCATGAGATCGGAAGTTTTCCGGCTGATTCGGTCTAATTTGTAGCAGGCCACAGCCTTGATTTTCCCCATTTCAATGTCCCGGAGCAGCCTTTGAAAAT
This sequence comes from uncultured Eubacteriales bacterium, assembly GCA_902493155.1. Lineage (GTDB taxonomy): Bacteria > Bacillota > Clostridia > Oscillospirales > Ruminococcaceae > Fumia. The sequence continues at coordinate 2,982 of CABUOE010000218.1, read as the reverse complement.
CCGGGCGGTCGGAATAGTAGCCGCTCAAACCTTTGTCCTCATACCGGGCAAATTCGTAATCTTCCGGTAGGGAAAGCTGATTGATCGCATAGTCGGCGCTTTGCTTAAACTGAACTCCAATGCTGTCCCCCTTATTCGTAATACGGGACTTTCTCGCATATATGGCCACCAATCTATCATCGATTCCCGTCTGGATTCTTGCCTTGCGTTTCATATTCAAATATCCTCCTTTCCAGGGCGATGAGTAACCCACCCTTTCTCCATTATTATAGGAACATCCTCATTTTTGCTCAAAGGTGCGATGATCCTCTTTCAATGTGGAAAGCAACGCTTTTAATTCTTCCGCGTTCAAATCCCGCAATTCACGGGTTAAAAACTCGGCGCGTTTTTCAGCGAACTGGCGCAGGGATTGCTCGCTGTCTTTCCCAGTGTGAAATACGATCTCCATGTGCTGTACCCCGGTCATTGACGGCGCTTTACAACCTCATAGTCAAAACCGGGCCGCTGGCCGCAGTAGGTGCAAATGTCCTTTTCCACCCGGCCAGGGTGAACCCTGCGCAAATAATAAGAGCCTGTGCCGTAGAAGTTATTGGCACAGGCCGGGCAAAGACACATAATTAAATTTTTCGGTGTTTCTTCGATCAATCCCACGCTGACAGCCAGGGCGCGGTTGAGCCGGCGAATATGCTGTTCTTCCAGATGTCCGATGTACGTTTCCAGCCGTCTTTTATCAATGGTGCGGAGTTGCTCCATCAGCACCAGAGAAGGCAGCTCCAGGCCGTTTTCTGCTTTGAGAAGATAATGGGTGGGCAGCTTGGCCTTGGCGTCCACTTTGCTGGATATGGCCGCCACAATGACCGTGGGGCTGTATTTGTTCCCCGTGTTGTTCTGAAGAATAAGGACGGGGCGATAGCCTTCCTGCTCGGAGCCGATTCCCCGGCCCAGATCGGCATAGTACATATCGCCGCGCAGATATGTCCTGTTCATGTCTTATGACCTCCCTTTGAAAAATTAGGCGGCGTGGGCCGCCTATGTAAAGGCCGCACAGCAGAACAGAATGAAGGCCGGGGAGAGATAAAACCATTCTCCTGTTTTCATTGGCCCGTCCTGCTGTACGGCCCGTATTTCAAAGGTGCTCCTATTTGTCCTCGACGCCCCGAAGCACCGGGTGGGAAGTCATCAAACGGCTGGCGGCTTGCCAGCTCCACGGGGAATCTCACCCCTCGCGTGGTTCTCACGCAACCGCCCCCATTGCCTGCGACGGATCACGGCGGCAAACCGCTTCAACGCTCGGACGTTAGGCTGGACGGGAGTATCGCTCCGCTGCTGGTCATGGCCGTACCGGGAGCCGCCCGGTACTGGCAGCCTGCTGTTTCTCGCTCCTTGCTGGGAAGAACAAACCAAAGACCTACAATTTCTTTTTTCGGTGGTGTCTCGTTGTTTTCTTCCGGCAGATCGCCGCGCAGCCGCTACCTGGGCTTTGGCTTTCGCCAAAGCAGCGGGAATGTGCTTGATGAATGGGTATGCAGTTTTCAAGGTGCCGTGAGGCCATAAAAAGAACCTCTCACCCTATTTGCCGTTGAGGGTGAGAGGTTGCACAACGATTATTCCAAAATTTTTTTAAGTTTTTTGAGGGCCTTCATTTTCCGAACATGAACAACATTGCTGTACACGCCAGAGTGCCAGTTATGCAATGCCGTTTCGCAGTTCGTTTTGATATTCCGTTTCCATGTCCCTAAGACTGACCATCGGCAGCCCTCATTTCCGAAAAATGGCGTAAGACAAGCAGGAAACCTTTCAAAGATTTCCTGCTTGGTGGTGCCACCGATGGGCGACAAATTGCTTAGTTGTCTAAAATGCTACTTACATATTAAGTATGGCAGCAATCGCTTCTGGTGCATCTTTGTTAATTTCATGGCCTGCACCGGGGACAATTTGCAAAGTTGCATAGGGAAGTAGCTCATCTAACTTTTTCGATGCTTTTATATTGGCGCTATCTTTTTCGCCGCATACAATAGTGACAGGACAAGTAAGCCTGTTTAATCGTGAAGTGAAATCTAATGACCGCATCGAGTGTGACAGCTTAATCGTATCGCTTTTTGATAATCCCATGCTATCAAAATTCTTGCTGGGCATACAGCGAAACAAGAAATTTTGAAAATCTATCAGGAATGTTGGTACTTTGTATTGTGCGCCGATTAAGACCAGCGATGCTACTTTATCCTCATGACGAATAGCGAAATCGAGGGCAAGTAGCGCCCCTAACGAGAGGCCACAGATACGAAGCGGCTCTGTTACATTAGAATACTGCCGTTCCAGATTAGCCAAAATCCGAAAGTAAGATATTTCATCCCCCGTTGCAGAAAAAAGCTCCGGGCACTCAACACGGGAAGTCGAAAGGTGACGAACTACCTCTTTCCAGTCTTGTGCTGTTTGTCCCAATCCGTGTAAAAGAACTGTTTTCATTTTTTGTCTGAGGCATCCCCTTTCTTATGATAATGCAAATAATCTACCCCAAAGCATACAAGAGAAAGCGCAAGAGTGATTCCGCTGTTGAATATATCAGATGTAAAATCAAATTGGACTTGTGGCAAAAAGCAAGCTGAAATATGGGTAATTGCAATCGGTACTGGTATCAAAACCAGCAGGGCAAAACCAAATGCCCGCCACAAATTTTTCGCACACTTGCGGAAAATGCCGTATATTATCCAGATAGCGGCAATCGCAATCAGTGTTATGCAAATACCCAAAGTGAATATAACTGACTTATTCAATAGCAAGGACAATATTGCCAGTAGTGGAATAGGGATGGCACTGACTACAACTAAGGTTTTCAAAACGATCTTTGTTCTGGAAATCAGACTTGGAAGTAACATAAGCCATGCAGCGATGATGGAAACAGCGACAATCAATGACCATGATAACCTGTCCGAAGTAAAGTAGTCGCAGATCAGGCATACACAGCCAGCAATCAATGCTGCA
>CABUOE010000217.1 GCA_902493155.1 uncultured Eubacteriales bacterium | reverse complement strand
AAGCCACAGGCGACCCCGACCATATTGGCTTCCTGAATCCCGCAGTTGAACAGCTGTTTCGGGTAGGTTTGTTCCATTTCCTTGTATCCGCCGCCGAGAATGCAAACGCCTAGGTCAGCTTCCAGCTCCATGATATCACGATTTTCACCCATCAAACGCATCATGGTATGAAAATAAGTCTCTGACAGACCGGACGGCTCCATTTCAATCTTGTTCATTACTTGATAGCCCATAAATGTTCCTCCTTTTTTTGTCAAAATCAGGCTTGAAGCGCCTGAAGCGCTTCCTCCATATCCTCTTTGGACACAGAAATATGATGGCACCAGGTGCGCTCGGCAAATGTGCAGCCTTTCCCTTTGATGGTGTGCAGAATAATGGCGCTGGGCTTATCCTGAACCGCTTTGGCATTTAGAATTGCCTCATGAATGGCATTATAGTCGTGTCCGTTGATCTCAACAGCATCCCAGTGGAAGCTCTTAAATTTGTCTACATAGCTCTCCATCTCATTAATCTGACTAACGTAGCCGTCAATCTGGGCTTTATTGTCATCCACAAAGAGGATAAGATTTCCCAGCTTCTGCTGTGCCGCATACAGGATGGCTTCCCAATTTTGGCCCTCCTGGGACTCCCCGTCTCCCATAATGCAATAAACAGTGTTCTTTTTTTCATTTAAAAGGTATGCCTGCGCGATGCCGGCTGCAATTGAGAGCCCCTGTCCCAGAGAGCCTGTGGTCATATCAATACCCGGCGTCTTCCGGCGATCACAATGGCTGGGTAAATTTGTCCCGGGCTGGTTCAACGTTTCCATCCACTCCATCGGGAAAAAGCCTTTCAGTGCCAGTGCCGCATAGATGGCCGGTCCCGCGTGGCCCTTGGAGCAAACCAACCAGTCCCGGCCCTCCCAGGAAGGATTTTGGGGATCGTACTTCATGTCCTCCCCATACAGGACACTCAGTAGATCCGCGATTGACATACATCCACCGATGTGTCCAAATCCCCGAATCCCAATCTGTCGGATGGTTTGGATCCGAATTTCACGGGCAAAATTCTGCAGTTCCCGCTCTTTTTCTTGCGTCAGCATAAAACCACACTCCTTATATTTGGTCACGCTTTGCGTGCCTGCTAAAATACAAGCAATCGCTTTGCCATAACGGACACCTTTTGCCTGAACATCTGGTAAACCAGTGAAATTTGGATCATTTGATAAAAAAACCATTTCTTTTTTGGCTATTCTGATGAGTTCAGTATGTCCATCTCAAAAGCCAGTGGGCTGAGAAACGTCTCCCCACGAAATGGAATAAGCCTTCGCAAGAAAATTCTCATGGCGAGACAATAAAATTCTCAAAATTTTCAATCGAATGGATCTGTTTTACCGAATCTGTCATAATTCGATGTACTTGCACCTCTATTTTTCCTTGTTTTGTCCATCTTTGTCCGCAGACACAATTGGCAGCTTTTATGCTGGGTATTTTGTAGCGGGTCCCTAATTATTGTAAGGAGGAATTCTTATGTTAACCGAATTTAATTTTCATGCTCCGTCTTTCGTAGTGGCGGGAAGAAACAGTGTTCATCAAACCGGGGAACTTTTAAACCAATGGGGCGCAGGCAAAAATATCATGGTGGTGTGCGGCAATAAAACCTATTCCCTTGGGTTATTGAATTCTCTGTTGGACAGCATCCGCAGCGGAGGCTTCACGCCTTGTGTCTTCCATGGCTCTCTGCCTGACGCGCCGGTGGAGACTGTGCGCAGCGGCATCACCTATGCCAAAGAACATGACGTGTCTGCTATTGTCGCCTTTGGCGGGGGCAGCGCCATGGACACAGCCAAAGCAATTGCCTGCATGTTGGACGTAGACGGGGATATCATCGCATACTGCAAGGGACAAATCAAGCCGATCCGCCGCAGCAACCTGCTGTTTGCCATCCCCACCACTTGCGGTACAGGGTCAGAGAGCACTGACATTGGGGTTGTGTTGGATCGGGAAGCAAATTACAAGTATATTTTTGCCAATCCCTTTGCCGGCCCCGATGTGGCTATTTTGGATCCCGTACTGCTGACTGCGCTTTCTCCCTCCATGATCGCAGCCACAGCCATGGATGCATTTTCCCACACTGCAAAGCCGCCAATGTTATGATGGAACCGCTAGCCCTCGCTTCCATGGAGATGATTGTAAAGCATCTACCTGCCGCAATGAAAGAACCCGGCAATCTGGAGGAACTGGAACAGTTGCTGATCGCCTCCTGTATGGCCGGACAGGCGTTTACTCAGGTCGGCCTTCATTTGGGTCATGCCATAGCTCACGGCGTAGGTGTATATGGTCACGTCCATCATGGAACCGCATGCGCTCTGGTTCTGCCTTATGCCCTCTCATCGGTGAGCGAGGTCATTCCTGACCGCATTGCAAGGATCGGTAAAATTCTTGGCGCCGAAATCCAGGCCCAAGCCGCCCCAAAGGAGATCGGTCGCATTGTCAGCGATTCTCTGCAATCGTTCAACCGCTCGATCGGCATTGGGCGTCTTTCCGACTATGGCGTCACAGAGGAACAGCTGGACTCCATGGCGGAATATGCAATACATGAGGGCGGAACACAAGGGAATTCTTTCCGCCCATCGCCCAAAGCAGAGGTAGTAGAGTATCTGAAATCCATTCTGTAATATAAATAAATCGGCAAAATGCGGACGGGACTTTTTTGCCCGTCCGCTTTCCTGTCAGAAGAAGAGAATTGCTTGCAAAGTAGCGCAAACACGTTATAATGTTGTAAAGGGGGTGTTTTGCAATGTTAGATGCAACGGACCAGCAGTATTTTCAGAATCTAAAACACCTATGGGCACTTTTCCGGGAAACCGGAGAAATTTCCCCAGAGGTGAGGCCAATGATCGCTTCATCTTGGATGCGCAGCAGAGACTTCCATGTGGATATGATGAAGCCTCTTCGGGCTCCGATTTTATCCCGTCCTGAGCTCCAAGCTCTGCAAGCGACCAATCAAACCCTGATTGATCTTGCGAAACCCATTATGGAAAAAATGCATTCCTTGGTCGGGAAAACCAAAAATTTGATTTCTCTTCATAACCCAGACGGCTATATGCTTTACTCTTGCGGGGACGAATATTATGCCGAGATGGAGCATGAAAGTTCGTTTTCACTGGGTGTTTGCTGGCATGAACGCTATATCGGAACAAACGGAATTACCCTGGCCTTGCTGGAAGATTCTCCCGTCCAGGTTTATGGGGCCGAG
>CABUOE010000216.1 GCA_902493155.1 uncultured Eubacteriales bacterium | reverse complement strand
GCACCTCTGAAATCGTTGTTGATTTGGGAGCGCCTACCACTTTTGAGCAAATCGAGATGAATTTCCTAAACGATAGAGGGCATGGTATCTCCTATCCGGAATCAGTTCAGGTGGAGGCTTCCAGCAACGGTTCCGACTGGAACGAGCTGTTCAACGATACAATCGCTCCCGCTGACGAAGCACTTTCCATCTACAGCTTGAAACGCGGTTTGGATGCCGCGGCAACTGCCCGCTATGTAAAAGTGACTTTCCCGACAAAACACTGGGTGTTTATTGATGAGATCAAAGTGATGCGAGACCTCACTTTTGTTCCGGAAGCTCCCGTTGTCGAGGAAGAGATGGATCCCAACAACATTTCTTACGGAAAGAGCTATGCTCTTGCATTTTCCGCAAACTCTAGTTATCCGGATATCGGCAACAAGCAGCTGACCGATGGCAAGCGCGGGACTTCCACTTACTCGTCCAGAGAGTGGGTGGGCTTCCACAGCGGCGGCAAGACCGACGCGGGAGTGGACTGTTTCAGTATGGTCATTGATTTGGGCTCCACTCAGAGCTTTGAACAGGTGAAGGTTGGTTTTCTTACCGATTCTGTTACTGGCATTTATGCACCTACCGGCAACATTAAAATTGAAACTTCAGACGACCAGTCTTCTTGGAAGCCGTTTGCAGAAAGTGGAAACAACTACTTTACAAGAGGAAATAACGGCCTCCAGCGTTATATCGCAGAGGGTTCTGCCTCCGGAAGATATGTAAAAGTCAGCGTGTACTTTAACGACTACTGGATGTTTATGGATGAAGTTGAAATCCTGGCTGTCAAAGATGAACGAGTCGATGCGGACAAAGAACCTGATAATGGCTGGAAAAACAATCTGATCCGGGATTACGGCTACACCCTGACCGGAACCCCCTCTCAAAACGCCAACAAGGCTCCTACTGCTCTAACCGACGGCAGATTCGCTGTTACCGGCAGCAAATACGACACCAATTGGCTCGGATTTAAGGATGGCGCCCATGTTTCAGTAGACTTTGATCTGAAAAACCCTGCTTCTGTTTATGAAATTGTTTTCAGCGGCAAGGAAAATGCTTTATACAATCAAGTGCTGCCGCAGAATTTGAAGATTTTGACTTCTGCTGATGGCGAGACCTGGACCTTGCTGAAACAATTTGGGACAGAAACTGGTTCGAAGCTTACTTGGGAAGGCGGGAAAGATCCTTTTGATTCCCCCATGGCCAACCCAGGAGCTGTTTACACCAGATACATCCGTGTTGAATTTGACGCTCCTGTAGGCAACGACGTAGTGTTTGTCGATGAAATTGAAATCATTGGTAAGCGCGGCCGTTGTTCTGATGCGGCTCCAATTGCTCCGGATAAGAATCCAGACGGCTCCTATAACCTCGCTTTGGGCAAACCCTATACCTTGGACGAAGTGGAAGTTCCCAATGATTTCCCCGATGTCGGAGGCGTTCAGCTCACCGACGGTATTCTCGGAACTGCAGACACCAACGATTCCGCTTGGGTAGGCTATCAGCGCTATGTTCATATTTCCGGAGATGCAGGTCAAACTTGGCCGCTGAAATCCATTATTGTGGACTTAGGAGAGGCAAAATCCATTACCTCTACCCGACTGAACATTTTGGGTATGGGTTCATCTTCCTTCTATACACAGCCCTGGACCATGCGCGTATTCGCCTCCATGGATGGAGAAAACTGGATGCCCATGTATAAAAACTGGGATCTTGGCCTTGGCGCAACCGGTATCCATTCCTATGGCTGGCGCTTTAAAGATACCCAGGGTACTTCTCAGGATCTGACTCCTAATAAGGATGCTCCTTATGTTGCAAGATACGTCCGCTATGATATCGAGCTTTATTGCATGCAGCTGGTTGATGAAGTGGAAGTATACGGCTATGACGGTATTGTAGATGGTGCTGAAGAACTGACCAATCTCAGCAAACTGGAAAACAGCACCGATAACTGGACGAAACCCAGTGAACAGAACGATTATGCGAACCATGCTTTACTCGTTTACAATGGCTGGTACGGCTATGACAGCAGTTCGGATACCCATACCGGCGACTGGACTCCTGAAAGATTCCGTCCCTATTTGACTTATATTGACCGGCAGGGAAAAGCTGTCGATACCATGTTCGACACTTACTATTTCCTCGGCCTTACTTCCAGATATGGAGCCGGATACCATGATGTTACTGCAAATTCTAATCCGACATACAAAAAGGACTGGGATTGGTATCTGGATAAAACCTTTGCAGAAGGCGGCGATCTGGATGCGTTGGAATCTGCTGCCAAAACGGCTTCAATGGAATTAAAGGATCCGAATTTCTCTACCAAAGCCATTATCATGGTCCCCTGTGTTGACAGCAGGGCGACCAATTGGGGAGAAGTAAATGGAAAAAATCTCGATATGAGCAAATCTGCTGATCAGACCGCTGCTATGGACTGGTATATGCAGGAGGTATTGAATCGCTTTGAGGCAAAAGGATATGAACATATTGATTTTATCGGCTTCACATGGGTAGGAGAAGGTGGAGACGGCGGCGGATACAGACAGTTTGTCAGTGATTTCTGCAAGGCCAACGATGTCCACTCCTTCTGGATTCCTTACAGTGCTGCTTACGCACAGCTCTACGGTGATAAGTACGGCACAGAAAATGTCTCTTTGCAGCCCAACCACTATTTCGGCGAATATCTGATTGAGAATGGCAATGACAAAACGACAAACTATCATTTGACTACATCATCTATTGTAAAACACGCAAAAATGATGGCGTATTGTGGCGGTTCTGTCGAAATGGAAGTCGGCGACGGCATTCTGAGAAACGAGCCGGGCAAATACAACCAGTTCCTCGACTATCTGAATGGCTGCACAGAGGTTGGTATGCGTGGGCCTGAAGTCTTCCAGTTCTGGTATAACGATGTTCATGCCATTGAACAATTCTGCTATTCTTCAAATAATACGGTCAGAAATATGTATGAGTACATTTACCAGTACATCAAAGGCACTTATACGATTAAACCCTACGTTGACAATGTTGACTACGCCGAAGGAAACTCTTACGTTCGTCCTGCTTATAACAGTGCAGAGGGACTTGTACCGGCAATAGGAACAGGAAAAATTGGCGGAGACGGTGTTTCTGTGAATGAAGGCGTTTCTGGCGGCGGTTCTGGTTCCGGCGGAGGCGGAAGCGTTACCCCGAAACCCGACGATAAACCGGATCCCGAGACTCCTCCCA
>CABUOE010000215.1 GCA_902493155.1 uncultured Eubacteriales bacterium | reverse complement strand
TGACCGCAAAAAGCAAAAGTACGAAAGCAAATACAATGTATACCATGTATTTGCTCCATTGAATTTTCTTATAGAATGGAGTTTTGGGTGCCGCGGCACTAACATTGTTGGATGGCATTTTGAAGTTCCTCCTCCGTCTGAATATCTCGGCGGGCAATTTCTCCAGTGATGTGCCCGTCAAACAGGGTGATGATGCGGTCGCAGACCGCCATTAATTCGGTGAGCTCCGAGGAAACGAATAAAACGGCGTTCCCCTCGTCAGCGAAGCTGCGGATAATATCGATGATTTCGGATTTTGCTCCGATATCGACACCGGCTGTGGGTTCGTCCAGCATCATGATGCGGGGCTTCATATTAAGCCATTTGGCCAAAACCACCTTCTGCTGGTTACCGCCGGATAGCTCGCTGATGGTTTTCTTGATCCCGCTGGTGACGATATTCAGCTGATCGATGCTCTGCTTTGTCATCTTGTCCGCTGCTTTGTCATTTACAATCGGAGTGTGCCGGTATACCATCTTTTTGAGGATGGGCAAAACCGCGTTGTCTTTTACGGTATGCATCAAAACGAGCCCCTGTTTTCTGCGGTCCTCGGGAATTAAGGCAAATCCGCTGCGGATCGCTTCAGAAACCGAATTGACATGAACCGGTTTTCCCTCTACATAGACTTCCCCGCCCTGTTTTTTCCGGATGCCGAAAAGGGTTTCCAGTATCTCGGTGCGTCCGCTTCCCATCAGGCCGGCAAATCCCAAAATTTCTCCTTTTTTCAGCGAGAACGAAATATCGTTAATTTTATCGTTGATCTTCAGGTGTCTAATATCTAAAATATCTGCACCATCCGTATCATACGTTCTTTCCACCCACTCAAACTTCTTTTGAGAAGATTCGCCGCCTACCAAATGGGAGATAATTTTTTCCAAGTTCATGTTTGCAATCGAATCGGTCAGCACCAACTGGCCATCTCGCAGAATCGTAATCGAATCCGCAATCTCCAAAATCTCATTCATCCGGTGAGAGATATAAACCATCGAAACGCCTTGGGCTTTCAGATCCCGCATGATCCGGAACAATTGAGCTGTTTCCGAATCGGAAAGGGACGCTGTAGGTTCATCCAAAACAAGGATCTTTGCATCCTTGGATAAAGCTTTTGCAATCTCAATCATCTGGCTCATACCGACGCTCAGCTGATTAACCGTTGTGGTGGGGCTCACGTCGATGCCCAGATTATTGAGGATTTCTTCTGCTTTTTTGTTCATCGTTTTGGTGTCTCGGATTCCACATTTGCTCAGCTCCTGGCCGAGAAAAATGTTTTCCGCCACCGTCATGGTCTGGATCAGGGAGAGTTCCTGGAAAATCATGGCGATACCGTTATTCTTAGCGTCGGTGGTATCGTGAATCTCTTTCTTTTCCCCTCTGATGTAAATTTCGCCGGAATCTTTGGTATAAACACCGGTCATGATTTTCATCAAAGTGGATTTGCCCGCGCCGTTTCCGCCGACCAATGCATGGATTTCGCCCTGCTGCAAGGTAAAATCGATGCTCTTTAACACGGGAACTGAGGCAAAGGATTTACAGATCCCTCTCATCTCCAGTATTGCTTCACTCATTTTCACCACTCATTTCTCAATTTTCCTGTAAAGCTGTTTTGCTTGCTAGTAGAAACAAATAGCCTGCGACCCTTTTCCACCACACAGATTGATGTAGTTACAAGAGCCGCAGGCTCAGCAAATTACAAATTATTTGGCTGCGTCAACGAGAGCCTGAGGAGGATCTACGTGATACACGTCGGTGTAAGCCTGTAAAACATTGGTCTGATCGACGCGTTTTGCGGGAACTGCAACGTAATCCGGAGTCTCTTTTCCGAGCAGAGCGTAAGCTGCGAGCATTGCTTCTGCAACACCCTGGTCGTAAGGAAGCTGAGCGCCTAAGCCAAGGATGTTGCCTTCAGCGATTTCGATGGCGACGTTGTTTCCAAGGTCGATGGTGCTGAGAAGGATGTCGTCACGGCCGGCAGCTCTCAGAGAAGAGAGAACGCCTTCACAGGGGATATCCCAGTGAGCGAAGATGGCCTGTACTTCAGGATGCTGAGTCAGCATTGCGTCTGCAACAACATCGCAAGCGCCTTCATCCTGGAAGCCCATCTTGGCGACGATTTCGATGTTGGGATATTTCTCAGCCATAGTAGCTTCAAAAGCTTCCAGTCTCTGATTGGTTACGAAGAAGTCAACGTCGTAGAAAACAACGCCGATTTTGCCTTCGCCGTTTAAAGCTTCGCCGATCAGGTCAGCAGCGATGATACCGTTGCCGTAGTTGTCAGCAGATACGCAGCTGATATAGTTTTCACCAGCGGTGAAACCAGCGGGAACGTTATCCATGAAGACGATCTTGGCGCCAGCGTCAGCAGCTCTCTGATAAGCGTCTGCAGTAGCGGTAGCATCTGTCGGGATAGAAACCAGGATGTCAGGGTTTTTCGCCATAATGGTTTCGATATCGGCGACCTGCTGCTCAGCAGAGAAGTCCGCGTCGGTGGTTGCTACGATTTCGATTCCCAAAGCGTTAAACGCAGCGGTCAGGCCCTGCAACTGAGCGGCAGACCAGTCGTTTCCGCCGTAGTGGAAGGAAATACCAGCTTTGTAGCCGCCGTCTCTGATCTTCTGGATCTCTTCGTCGGTCAGGCTCAAAGAAGTTGCCGGTGTGGCCGTCTCGCCGTTGGGACCAGTGGACTTGATCTCGGTGTTGTCACCCGAAATTTTCAGTACCTTCTGAGCCTCAGCCAGATCATCGCCAGCCGGCTCGGACTGGGACTGAGAGGGCTCGGAAGACGGTTCACTTGAGGAACCTCCGTCACCGTTTCCACATGCGGTCATTCCGACTGCCATGGTCGCTGCCAACAAGATTGCCAAAAGTTTTTTGATTTTCATTGTTCTTACTCCCCCTATTTTGAATTTACAAGGCGCCGTTCAAATTATAATTTGCCTTGCAGATATTTATAGGATGTCTCGCATGCTTCGCATGGATCACCCGAATACCCGTCGATTTCCACCAGCCAGTCACCGCTGTAGCCTCTGCTCTTCAAGAAGGAAATGATGGCTTCCAAATCGATTTCGCCAGTGCCCAGAGGAACAAACTCACCGTTTCTCAGGTCTTTAAGATGAACGTATTTGATCCGGTCATAGTATTTCTGGATCAGTTCAAGAGCATCTCCGCCGCCCGCTGCCAAATGGGCAATGTCCGGGCAGAAAGCAATATCGGTAAGCGCGAACAGTTT
>CABUOE010000214.1 GCA_902493155.1 uncultured Eubacteriales bacterium | reverse complement strand
TGCGTTCCAAGACTCAGGGTCGTGGCCAGTATGTTATGGAGCCCTCTCACTACGAGCCGGTTCCCAAGAACATTGCTGACCAGATCATTGCTGGCCGTACCAAGGGCTAAGCGCTGTAAAGCATAAGAATTTTGCCGGGGTAGTGTAACTCCGGCAAAATTTCCTGTAAAAGCACTTGATTTTACAGGACAAATTTAGTAGAATAGCCTTGCAATGCAATGTCTGCATCTTGCAGGGTTGTTGTAACCAAATATCAAAACCTAAATTAAGGGAGGATATTCCAATGGCTGAAAAGGCAAAGTTCGACCGTTCTAAGCCGCATGTTAACATCGGCACCATCGGTCACGTTGACCACGGCAAGACCACTCTGACCGCCGCTATCACCAAGTACCTGGCTCTGAAGGGCGACGCAGACTTCATGGATTATGCCAACATCGATAAGGCTCCTGAGGAGCGTGCTCGTGGTATCACGATCAACTCCGCTCACGTTGAGTATCAGACCGACGCTCGTCACTACGCTCACGTTGACTGCCCGGGCCATGCTGACTACGTTAAGAACATGATCACCGGTGCTGCTCAGATGGACGGCGCTATCCTGGTTGTTTCTGCGGCTGACGGCCCCATGCCTCAGACCCGTGAGCACATCCTTCTGTCCCGTCAGGTAGGCGTTCCTTACATCGTTGTTTTCATGAACAAAGCTGATCAGGTTGACGACGAAGAACTTCTTGACCTCGTCGAGATGGAAATTCGTGAACTCCTCAACGAGTACGAGTTCCCGGGCGACGATACCCCCATCATCCGCGGTTCCGCTTTGAAGGCTTTGGAAGCTCCCGACGATATCTCCAACGAAGCTTACAAACCCATCTTGGAACTCATGGATGCAGTTGATTCCTGGATCCCCACTCCTGAGCGTAAAGCAGACCTTCCCTTCTTGATGCCTGTTGAGGACGTCTTCACCATCACCGGTCGTGGTACTGTTGCTACCGGTAGAGTGGAAAGAGGTCAGCTGAACTCCGGCGACGAAGTCGAGATCGTTGGTCTGAAAGACGAGAAGATGAAATCCGTTGTTACCGGTATCGAAATGTTCAGAAAGATTCTGGACTACGCTGAGGCTGGCGACAACATCGGTGCTTTGCTCCGTGGTATCCAGAGAACTGAAATCGAAAGAGGTCAGGTTCTCTGCAAACCCGGCACCATTCATCCTCATACCAAATTCCATTGTTCTGTTTACGTCCTGAAAAAAGAAGAGGGCGGACGTCATAAACCTTTCTTCAATAACTACCGTCCCCAGTTCTACTTCAGAACCACTGACGTTACCGGTATCATCACTCTTCCCGAGGGAACTGAGATGGCTATGCCTGGCGACAACCTGGAATTCGATGTAGAGCTCATCACTCCTATCGCTATTGAAGAGGGCCTCCGTTTCGCTATCCGTGAAGGCGGCAGAACCGTTGGTTCCGGCGTTGTTTCCAAAATTAATGAATAATTGATATTTGTTAAAAAACTCCTGGCTTTTGCCGGGAGTTTTTTGTTGTATCTCATGGATTGATCTCTGTATCGTTCAAACTCAAGCGAAAAATGCTTAGGTTGACTGCAATAATAAAAAAAAATCCTGCAAAAAAGGTATTTACTTTACAATAAAATCTAAAAAAATATGTGGAAATTGTAAAATATGCAATTTTACAGAACTTTTATTTCATAAATACTTGAATGTGATGATGGCATCGTGTATAATAAATCTTAGTTTGGTTCAGTACCAGAAATAAAAGGAGGAGTCATTCATGGCATTTAAAAATGCATATCTTGCCAGCGTGATGGAAACCGTTAAGAAACGCAATGGCAATGAGCCCGAGTTTATCCAGGCAGTTCAGGAAGTTTTGGAATCCTTTGAGCCTGTCGTAGAACAGCGCCCCGACTTGATCGAAAAAGGTGTGATCGACAGAATCGTGGAGCCTGAGCGCTTTGTACAGTTCCGTGTTCCATGGGTGGATGACAGCGGCAAAGTTCAGGTTAATCGCGGTTTCCGGGTGCAGTTTAATTCTGCAATCGGCCCTTACAAAGGCGGCCTGCGTTTTCACCCTTCCGTCAATGCCTCTGTTATCAAATTCCTGGGATTTGAGCAGTGCTTCAAAAACTCCTTGACCGGTTTGCCCATGGGCGGCGGTAAAGGCGGTTCCGACTTTGATCCCAAAGGAAAATCCGACAATGAAGTGATGCGTTTTTGCCAGAGCTTTATGACCGAGCTTCAGCGCCATATCGGCCCTGATACCGACGTTCCCGCTGGCGACATCGGCGTAGGCGGACGTGAGATTGGTTTTATGTACGGCATGTACAAAAAAATCCGCAATGAGTTCACCGGCGTTTTGACTGGCAAGGGACTCTCTTATGGTGGTTCTCTGGCTAGAACAGAAGCGACTGGCTACGGACTTCTCTATTTTACACAGGAAATGCTGAAATCCATGAAGAATGATTCCATGGCTGGCAAGACTGTGGTTATTTCCGGTTCCGGTAACGTCGCTATTTATGCTACCCAGAAGGCAACTCAGTTGGGCGCCAAGGTTGTTGCCCTTTCCGATTCCAACGGATACATTCACGATCCCAACGGCGTTAATCTGGATGTTGTCAAACAAATCAAAGAAGTAGAGCGCAAACGCATCAAAGAGTATGTAAATCGTGTTGAAGGCGCTACATACACCGAAGGCTGCAAAGGCATCTGGACCATTCCCTGCGACATTGCTCTGCCCTGTGCGACTCAGAATGAGTTGGACGGCGAAGCGGCTAAGACTTTGGTCAAAAACGGCGTGATTGCGGTTGCAGAAGGTGCTAATATGCCTTCTACTCCTGAGGCTGTCGAGACCTTCCTCAATGCTGGAATCATGTTTGGCCCAGCTAAAGCTGCCAATGCAGGTGGCGTTGCTACTTCCGGCCTGGAAATGAGCCAGAACTCCATGCGTTATTCCTGGACCTTCGAGGAAGTAGACGCGAAACTTCATGACATTATGGTGAACATTTTCCACAATGCCTATAACGCTTCCAAGACCTACGGCCACGAAGGCAATCTGGTCATGGGCGCCAATATCGCTGGCTTTGAAAAGATTGCCGATGCGATGATTGCCCAGGGTATCATCTGATTTCCTGTAGACTTTCCAAATTTTATTAGATCCGGTACGAATTTTTCGTACCGGATCTTGTTTTTTCGAAAAGAACTTTTTTCAGAGGCAATTTTATGGTATAATAAATGCAATTAGCAACGGTTTTCCCAGAAAACC
>CABUOE010000213.1 GCA_902493155.1 uncultured Eubacteriales bacterium | reverse complement strand
GCCTGTTTTTATAACTGCGGATTAAGCGTCACGCTCCGCCTCGGTTTCCTCACCGTGTAAAAATCAGAGGGCAATAAAATAGCGACAGATTTCACTGCCGCTCATATCCGCGCCCGTGGTGGAATTGGCAGACACGATGGATTTAGGTGCTGTCACCTTGGTGAAAGGTTTTTGTTATGTGTTGACGCGGGATTTATGTACCGTCGTTGACAAGCACTTGGAGGGAGACGCTTATGGCGCAAGCGGCATCAAAAGGAAACTGCTATCTTTGCGGGGAAACGATTTCCAAAACAGCATTTAAGAAGCATCTGCTGGAAAAGCACAATGATGTTGCCGGCGATGCGCAGACGTGCAAGCTGCTGAAGGTGGAGGGCGCAGACGAAAAGGCGTATTGGCTGTATCTGGATATGCCGGTGAGCGCCACGCTAAAAACGCTCGATCGGTTTCTGCGGGATATCTGGCTGGAATGCTGTGGGCACGAAAGCGCATTTTTTGTGGGGAACTATGAGCAGCTCTCGAAAAATACCATGGTCGGGATGCTGCACGATGGGCTCAAGCTCCATTATGAGTATGATTTCGGCTCTACAACGGAGCTGACGATCACGGTGGTGGGAACACTGCTGCGCCCGAAGCAGCGCAGATCCGTTCGTCTGCTCGGGAGAAATGAGCCGATCCGCTTCCTGTGCGGGAAATGCGGAAAGGAAGCCGATTGGATATGCTGCGAATGCGAATGGGAGGATCAGTATCCGTATTTCTGCGAAGACTGCATGGAAAGCCATCCGCACGATTCTGCGCTTCCAATCGTAAATTCACCGCGTATGGGCGTGTGCGGCTATTGCGGGGAGGACGATGTCTATACCTTTGACCCGGCTCCGTTTTTGATGTAAAAAATCATGTGATCGGTTGGCTCTTACGCCGCAGATCGCCTGTATATGCGCCCGTGGTGGAATTGGCAGACACGATGGATTTAGGTGATGTCACCTTGGTGAAAGGTTTTTGCGCCATCCTCGCCGCGGACATTCTTCGGTAAAAGCAGGCTCACCTGTTTTTATAATTGCGGGTCAAGCGTTACGCTCCGCCTCGGTTCCTCGCCGTGTAAAAACAGAGGGCAACAAAACAGCGACAGGAAGCCCTGCCGCTCATATACGCGGGCATGATGGAATTGGTAGACATGCGAGATTTAGGTTCTCGTGCAGTGATGCGTTGGGGTTCGAGTCCCCATGCCCGCACCAAGAAAAATAGCTGCATTTTGCGTCAAACAAAACGCAGTTTTTGTTTCTCAGAATGGTTTGACATAATGTTATATGTTGTTAAAACAGGAGAGAGTTAAATGATTACAATTAACAAGTATCTTGATGATATTTTGTTTGATTTTAAGGAATATGTAACTTCCGGCGTGAGGCTGTGTGACTTAAAGGAAGTTCACTTCGATGCAGGAAACCTTCCCGATTATTCAGACATCCATGTTCAGCAGTTGTATTTGTTGAGGTATGCATATGCATATTCTTTCGAATATAAGCGGATGTATGCTTCTCTGATTCGAAGAATGAATCCAGGCATGGAAATCGCGGTAACTTCGATTGGATGCGGGAGCATGATTGACTACTGGGCGCTGACTCGTGTTGTGCCCAATAGGTGTACGATTCGGTACAGAGGCATAGACACCATCGATTGGTCTTACCGAATGGAACAGAGACCGCAAGACGATGTGCTTTTTAGAAACGCAGATGCAGTAGAACTTGTTTCCAAGGCCAAGAGATTAACTGCTGACGCATATATTTTCCCAAAGTCTATCAGTGAATTCTCCAAATCGGATATTGAAGAGATATGTATTGCTTTAGGTGAAAAAACACCGCTACAAAATACAGTTTACTTTTTATTTTCCTTGCGAACTGATGATAGAAGTATGGAACGAGATATGTCCAAGACCAACTATCTTTTTCAGGCTATGCTGGACAACGGTTTTGTTTCAAACGACAACCCCAATATGTATACCATTTTGAACAAGGAACTCCAGGGGCAGAAGATTCAAACCGTTGATTCTGATTTTCAACACCCATGGGAGGTTGTAAATTTTCTGACTTCAGAATTGCATACATGCTGCTCCCGCTATGATGGCCAAAATTGTAGGCCGGATTGCGAAAGCAGGCTCGGAAGATGGCCAATCTTGAACTGTCAGCAGGCCAGATGGCAGTTGTTTGAGTTTACAAAAGAGGAATAGTTATGATTATAAGCGCAAGTAGACGAACAGACATACCTACATATTACTCAGAATGGCTTTTTAATCGGATTAAAGCGGGGTATGTTTTGGTTCGTAATCCTATGAACGCACACCAAATAAGCAAAATTCCTCTAAATCCCGATGTAGTAGATGGCATTGTATTCTGGACCAAAAATCCCATTCCCATGCTTGAAAAACTGGATATGCTCCGAGACTATATGTACTACTTCCAGTTTACGCTTAATTCATATGCACAGGACGTCGAAACACACATCCCAAGTAAGCAGAGCCATGTCATTCCCGCATTCAAAAAATTATCGGACTTGATTGGGCCTAATCGCGTCATTTGGCGATATGACCCCATTTTATTGAACGATACATACACTCCAGAGTATCACATCCGATATTTTGAAAGAATTGCAAAAGAGCTGAGTAGCTACACTAAAAAATGTACCATCAGTTTTATAGATTTCTATAGAAACACCACAAGAAATGTCTCTGGGCTGTCTCTGCATGACTTCCCACAAGAAATCCAAAGAAACCTTGCGAAAGAGTTGGCCGCAATCGCTCATAGTTATGGCCTTATGATTGATACCTGTGCAGAAGGTATTGAATTGCAAGAATACGGAATAGAACATGCTCGCTGTATAGATGATCGTTTGTTAAGCAAATTGTTAGGATGCCCTCTTGAGGTTGGAAAAGATAAAAGCCAACGTCTTGAGTGCGGATGTATTGAGAGCCTTGATATAGGAGCATACAATACATGTCGCAATGGTTGTAAATATTGTTATGCAAATTACAGTGAAAAAACAGTATGTTCAAACTCCAGCAAACACAATCCAGAATCACCTTTACTTTTTGGTGAAGTAGGCCCTGATGATAAAATAACTGAACGAAAAGTTACAAGTTGCAGGGTAAATCAAATTAAATTTGACATTTGATTTTCTCCATCACGATCTCATCTATCTCTTTTTCCAACTCCAGCACTCTCCCTTGTAACGACAAAATGTGGGCGTCGAGGACCGGTTTCCTCAACGCCCACATTTTTTGCATCTGTGCCAGTTTCTTCAGTTCCTCCGTGCGGCTCTCACG
>CABUOE010000212.1 GCA_902493155.1 uncultured Eubacteriales bacterium | reverse complement strand
ACAGGAGACCCCACCCTCACATACTGGCGGAGCAGCTCCTTGTCCATCTTCCCGAAGTCCCGCAGCCTGAGGCAAATCTTTTTGTCCCCGAATTTCAGGTAGCAAAGAACGATGATAAACTCGATGACCCGGGAAGTCAGGGTGGCGATGGCAGCACCTCTGGCTCCCAGCTCCGGCGCACCAAGGTTGCCGTAAATCAGGCAATAATTGAGGCAGCAGTTGATGATAAGGGTCGAGGTGGAAACCGCAAAACCGATTTTCACCGTCTCGACGCTTCGCAAAGCGCAAAGAAGCACGTTGGTCATAGCGAAAAACATATAGGAAAAACAGATGATTTGCAGATATTTGACCCCTTCGGCGATAACCTCCCGCTCGTTGGTCAAAAGTCCCAGCGTCTGATGAGGCAGGAAAAACACCACCGCCCAGAGGATAACGGCAAAAACGACGCCAAACTTCAGGCCGATGTTGACGATTTTGCGGATAGGCTCCATGTCCTTTCGTCCCCAGCACCGGGAGCTAAGCACGATGATCCCCTCCCCGACGCCCATAACTACCATTTGGAGGAAAAACTGAATTTGGTTGACCAGCGCCACCCCCGAAAGAGATGACTCACTGTAGGCCCCCAGCATGACGTTATCCGCCAAGTTGACAGCGAAAACGATTACATTTTGCAGTGCAATGGTAAAGGTCAGCGCAAAAAAACGCCGGTAAAAGTTTTTGTCTTTGGTAAACAGTCCCATATCTTCATACGCCTTTCTCTTTCTGTCTTCCCCGCTCCCAAAGCAGATGCCCGGGGGAGTTCAAAAACCGCAGGTCTTTGATATGACGGGCATCACAGCCCTTCCCCAACGCAAAAGAAATCTTCATATGGATTATAAAACTTTTGAGGCGTTTTGGCAAGAGGGCCGGATGAGAAAATTAAGTAAAAGCAGGAGTAATCCTCCTGCTTTTTCATCATCCAGTACATCATTCAGCGCCGGCTCTGGCCGATTCCGAACCCTATCCCGTTTTATCCCAAAGTGAGCTGTTCGCCCAAATCTTCCTCCCTCCCCAGAGCCCCCGCCGCAGGCAGGGTTTTGGTGCGATACCGGTGGGGGTTTACGAACGTCTCTGGGGTGAGGGTGTCCACCGACTGCAAAAACGCGCCCTTTTTGAGGGTCATAACGGCGACGCCCTGGTTATCCCGGGTGGCTTTTGAAGCGATCATGTCGGGGTTGAAGATCAGCTTCCGCTTACCCGTTGATGTGAGGACAAATTCCTCCCCTTCCACCGGGACCTTGAGAGTGACAAGAGGCGATTTGTCGCTGTAGGCGTTCTGGAGCTTCTTGCGGTTGGTTTTGGTCTCGTAGGAAGAAAGCGGCACCTTGGACACCTTTCCGTTTTCGAAGAAAAACAACACGTGTCCGGCAAAATCCGTCGTCACGACGGCACTCAGGAGCTTTTCCCCCTCGTCGAAGCCTAATTTCGACGGGATGTAGTCGCCCATGACGCTTGCCTTGGTCTCAGCAAAGTCGGAAAGCTTCGCCTTATAGACTTGTGCCTTGTCGGAGAAGAATAAAAGCTCTGCCTTGTTGCTCACTTCCAGCTGAAGCACCACCTCGTCCCCTTCCTTGAGCTTCTGGTTGCTGCTCATCCGCAGGGATTGGGGGGTGATTTTTTTGAAGTACCCTTCCGCCGTCACGAATACGTTAACGGCGTAGTCGGGGACGTCCTCCTCTTCCTCCTCGTCGGGCAGGTCGGAGGCGTAGATAAAGAGGCTCTTTCTCGGCTGGCCGTATTTTTTAATGTCGTCGCGAAGCTCCGCGATGATGATGTTGCTCACCTTCCGAGGGCTTTCGAGGATATCCTGCATCTCGGCGATGTCGTTTTTGAGCTGTTGGATTTCCTCCAGTCTGCTTAGGATGTATTCCCGGTTCAAGTGCCGCAGCTTGATTTCCGCCACGTACTCGGCCTGGATTTCGTCGATGCCGAAGCCGATCATCAGGTTGGGGACCACTTCCCCTTCTTCCTCGGTTTCCCGGACGATTTTGATAGCCTTGTCGATGTCGAGAAGGATTTTGCTTAAGCCCTCCAAGAGATGGAGCTTATCCTGCTTTTTTTTCAGGTCAAATTCCACCCGGCGGCGGACGCAGCCCCGGCGGAAACGGATCCACTCTAAGAGAATTTCCTTAGCGCCCATAACCCGGGGCGTCCCGTCGATCAAAACGTTGAAGTTACAGGAAAAAGCCTCCTCCAAAGGGGTCATTTTATAGAGCTTCTGCATCAGCTTGTCCGGGTCGACGCTCCGCTTGATCTCGATGGCGACTTTGAGGCCTGACAGATCTGTTTCGTCCCGGATGTCGGAAATTTCCTTAATTTTGTTTTGCTTGATGAGGTCGATGATCTTGTCGATGACCACCTCCACCGTGGTAGTGGGGGGAATCTCGGTGATCTCGATGCAGTTTTCGGTTTTGTCGTAGTTGTAGCGGGCACGTACCCGAACCGAACCCCGGCCGGTGCTGTAGATTTTCTGCAGCTCCGCCTCGTCGTAGATGATGTAGCCGCCGCCGGGAAAATCCGGGCCCTTTAAGGTCTCCGATACGTCGAAATCCGGGTCTTTTAAAAGCCCGATGGTTGTTTCGCAGACCTCCGACAGGTTAAAGGGGCAGATAGCGCTGGCCATAGATACAGCGATGCCGATATTGGAATTGACCAAAACCGCCGGGAAGGTGGTGGGAAACAGCACCGGCTCAGTGGTGGTGTTGTCGTAGTTGGGGACGAAATCGACGGTGTTTTTGTCGATGTCCCGAAAGAGCTCGGCGGCGATTTTTTCAAGCTTTACCTCGGTGTAACGGGAGGCGGCGTAGGCCATGTCCCGGGAGTATGCCTTGCCGAAGTTTCCCTTACTGTCCACATAGGGGTGCAAAAGGGCCTCGTTGCCGCGGGCCAGACGCACCATCGTCTCGTAAATAGGGCCGTCGCCGTGGGGGTTTAACTTCATCGTCTGCCCCACCACGTTTGCCGATTTGGTCCGTGCGCCGGTTAAAAGCCCCATCTTGTACATGGTGTAGAGAAGCTTGCGGTGGGACGGCTTAAAGCCGTCGATCTCCGGCAGAGCACGGGACATAATGACGCTCATGGCGTAGGGCATGAAGTTCACTTCCATCGTTTCGGTGATGGGCTGCTCCATGACGACGCCGGCGTCTTTGATATAGGCGTCGGTACGGGTGACACGTTTGGTTTCGGGGGTTTTCTTTTTAGCCATCTGACGTTAGTCCTTTCGGAAAGGAAACAGCGGGGCGCTGTCGTCCCTTTGATGATAAAAATGATAAAAAATCAGGAGATATCCGCTAAATCCAGGTACTCATGGCCGTGGTTTGCGATG
>CABUOE010000211.1 GCA_902493155.1 uncultured Eubacteriales bacterium | reverse complement strand
TTGCGGCCCATCGAATCGGAATAGGTGATGAGCATAATCTGATTGGTTGCTTTTTTCATTCTATCATCCTTCCGAACGGTCTTCTAGTTCCTTTTGACTGTATTATAAAACCATATATGTCAATTGTCAACCGTTTACACTTAAAAAATTTTGTGCAATTTTATATTAGTAATATTTTACCAATAATGTCTTTTTGATTTTGTGCAATAGTTAATAAAATAATTGTTTTATTAAGGTAAAGTGCAAAATTATCGAATAATATTTAAAGGAAAACGTTTTCCTATTTATTCAAAAATATCCAATATTATCCTTTAAGGCTTAGATATTTTGCATAGTACACAGAACCCTTATCCATTTGATTATGTACTTTACTGAGATGTTTATGCGCTTTTTGAAAAATATATAGAGAAAAAATACTGAAAATCCACCAGCGGGTAAAAACAAAAGCTGTGGACAATACATTGTATTCCGATTGGCCAAACCGTAATTGCGGTAATAAAACGATTTGTTCTATGCTCTTTATATAAAAATTCTGTTTAAAAATAAAAAAATATCGAAAAACAATAAAAAATACTTGACAATCAATTATTTTGATGATACGATAAGCACAGAAAAGGGGGTAGAGCCTGTGTGGAATCAAGCCAAATCCATTGTTTTGTCAATTTTCTGTACCCGGCTGTTTATGGCGCTGGTAGTAGCGGCCGTTTTCTTCGCGCCGTATATCACCAGCTGGTATTTCGGCAGCGGGGGAAGAACAGAAGCTCATCTTGCTTTCCGAGTGACGATTTATCTTTGCGCGCTTCCGGCCTTGTTCTTGTTGCTGCTCCTAGACCGGCTGCTGCGAAACATTCGCAAAAACGCGATTTTTGAGGATCTGAACGTGAAAATCCTCCGGGGGATTTCCTGGTTGTGCATCGTTTTAGGACTTATTACTCTGGGTGGCGGTTTTTTCTATTCCTCTTTCATTTTAGTAGCTGCGGCTGCTGCGTTCTGCGGGTTGATTGTGCGGGTGGTCAAAAATGTCTTTGAACACGCTATTGAGCTGAAGGAAGAGAACGACTACACCATTTGACCGGAAAAGGATACCGGCTTTTGGCCGGCGAGGAAGGAGAAACCCATGCCCATCGTGGTCAATTTGGATGTGATGATGGCGAAGCGAAAAATCTCCGCCGGTGATTTGGCGGAGCGGGTGGGTATCACCCCCGCGAATCTGTCCATCCTGAAAAATAACAAGGCAAAAGCGGTTCGTTTTTCGACGCTGGAGGCCCTTTGCCGAGAACTGCATTGTCAGCCGGGGGACTTGCTGGAGTACGTGGAAGAAGAGTCGTGACCGGCGGGATAATTGTACGCCTAAAATAGAAAAGCGAGGCGGATCGGAAAAACCTCGCCTTTCAACAAAAGGAGAATTGAATATGACTGAAAAAATGTATGGCGAGGGCCCAAATGCCCCCGTTTCCACCGGCGTACCCTTTTTTAGGAAAACTGAGCTGGAAAAAACCGAAAATTCGGCTGATATCGGAACAGAAACGGCTGCTCCACAAGCAGACGGAACCTCTGCTCCGAAACCAACCGTAGGAGTGGACGGTACGGAGGGAAATGCGCCCAACGGGACGGAGCGCAAGCCTGTGTGGAACCATCCTTCCACCTATGATTGGTCCAAGCAGCCCTTTCATTCCGGCAGCCTGAAAGTGGGAAAGGAACCTCTGAAGTTCGACCGGAAGGACGCGGTTTTTGCCTTGCTGATGCTCATCTGTGGGTATCTGTTCTGCCGTTTTGTGCTGGATTCCGGATTGGGATTTGGAACTACCTTATTTTATGGATTGTTTGCAACCCTCAGTTTTGTTTATTTGAAGCGTCCAGGCAAGCTTCCCAAAGGAAGTGTCCTTTGCTTTGTCTTTGCCACCCTGTCCGCTCTTAATTTTTCCCTTTTTGCCAACCCTCACATTCAGATGTTTAACCTTCTCTTTTTGATGGGGTGCGTCGTTTACGAGATGGCTTTGCTCAGTGGGACTCGCATCGAGGCAAAGCTGGGCGGCTGCTTCCCGGCAGATATGCTCAACCAGGGCCTCTTTGTGGCGTTTGGGAATTTTTTTAATAATTTTCGCATTCTTTTTTCCCGAAAAAGTAAAAAAGATCAGACTTTGCTGGCCGTTCTTGTGGGGCTGATTATTGCAATTCCGGTTTTGACCATAATCATTCTGCTGCTGATTCAGGCGGACGCCGCCTTCGAAGCGCTCACGTCCCATTTCAGCTACTGGTTCCGTTCAGAAATTGGGCGTTTTCTCTTCTGGCTGGTACCGTCCATCCTGGTTGGATGTTACCTGTTCGGACTTCTGTATGGCAACCGTTACCGCCGCCGAACCGACTGCATCACTGAGGAAAAGGTGACGAACCTGCGCCAAAGCTGCCAAAAACTGGTGCCCGCCGTGTTCGGGACCACGCTGGCGTTGGTCTGTGCAGTTTACATTGTATTTTTGGTGGTACAGGTCGTCAGCGTTATTGAGTCTTATGAGGCCGGACAGCCTCTTTCGGTTTCCTACGCGGAATACGCCCGGCGGGGATTTTTCGAGCTCTGCGGACTGGCCTGTTTTAATCTGCTTATTATGGGCGGCGCCTGGCTTTTTACCAGTGCCAAAGAAAAACGTCCTCTGTCCCAGCGGATTCTCTTTGCCCTGCTGTCGGGAGAAACCTTGCTGCTGATCCTGACGGCGGTAGGGAAAATGATTTTTTATGTCAAGCGCTACGGCCTGACCCAGAAAAGGGTCTACACCCTGTGGTTCATGGCGACGATGTTTCTCTTTTTCTGTGTGCTGATGGCGTCCCAAATCAAAAAGCTCCCTTTGACTCGTATCGCCGTGATTTTGTGCAGCGTCAGTTTTCTCATCCTCAGCTACTCCAATGTGGACGGGCTTATTGTACGGTACAACGTGGATGCCTACCAGTCGGGAAGGCTCGATGAGCTCAATATTACCACCTTCTATACCATTCCTGCCGCTGCTTTGCCGGAGGCGGTCAAGGTATACGAGGGGATGGAGGAAACCCCCGATCTCAAACGGGATTTAGGGCAATTTATTGTAAGCGTCCACGATAACCTGAGGTATCTGGACTGGAGCAGCTTGGATTTGGAGCAGCTTCGGGCACGTGAAATAGAAATTCCCGGTGATCTCCAGAACGATTGGTAAATAAAAAATCCTAACCGATTTCCGGTTAGGATTTTTTAGTGGATAAACAGAGAAGCCACAGCAATTTTGTTGGGACTTTGATTTGGCAAAGAAATAAAAACGTGTAATTATAAGAAAAACCGCCTAAAAAGGCGGTTTTCTGATAATTTGGTGGAGACACAGGGGCTCGAACCCAGGACCTCTCGCATGTGAAGCGAACGCTCTAACCAGCTGAGCTATGCCTCCAAATAAAGGAAGCCCGCA
>CABUOE010000210.1 GCA_902493155.1 uncultured Eubacteriales bacterium | reverse complement strand
GGGGGGCATCTCGATTCTTGGGACCACCGGTATCGTCGAACCCATGAGCGAGGAAGCCCTTGTCAGAACCATCCAGACCGAGATAGATACTATTTTAGCCGGAGGAGAGGAAAATCTCCTCCTCTGTCCCGGCAACTACGGGAAAGATGTGGCCCAAGGACAGTTGGGGCTGGACTTTCAAAAGGGGGTCAAGTGCTCCAATTACATTGGGGAGACGCTGGATTACGCTGTTTATAAAAAGGTCAAGAACATTCTGCTGGTCGGCCACGCCGGGAAGCTCTCAAAGCTGGCGGCGGGCATCATGAACACCCACTCCAAGGTGGCGGACTGCCGCTGCGAAATCTTCGCGGCCCATGCGGCGCTCTGCGGGGCCGGGCAGGAACTGATCGTGGCCATTATGGAGGCGGCCACTGTAAGCGAGATTCACCGGCTGCTGTGTTTACACGGCCTGGCGGACAGGGTGTGGGGCAGCATTCTCAAAAAGATGCTCCAGTACTTGGACCGACGGGTTCACGGGACTTGTCGGGTAGAGGTGATTTTGTTTGTCAACGAAGATGAGATCGTCATTCAGTCGCCGGGAGCGGCAGAACTTTGTCAGAAGCTGAAAGGGGAAGGAAATTGAAGGGAATTCTGTATGGCGTAGGGGTCGGGCCGGGAGACCCGGAGCTGATGACGGTAAAGGCGGTCAAAACCCTGCAAAAAGTCCAATGGATCGCCGTGCCCGACACCGGCGGCGACAAGTCGGCTCTTTCCATCGCCGTTCCTTATATCGAGGGAAAGCCCCGGATTTTCTGCCCTACGCCGATGACGAGGGACCGGGAAACTCTCCAAAAAGCCCATGAGGAAGGCGTCCGTCTCATTACCGAAAAGCTAGATATGGGAGAGGACGTGGCGTTTATCACTTTGGGCGACCCCAGCGTCTACTCCACCTATATGTATCTGCACCGGCTGGTGGGGGAGGCGGGGTATGAGGCCCGGATGATTCCGGGGGTGCCCTCCTTCTGCGCAGCGGCGGCGGCGCTCAACATTTCCCTCTGCGACGGAGGGGAGCCGCTGCACATCCTGCCCGCTTCCTACGAGGGGACGGAGGAGCTGCTTCACTTGAACTTGAAGGGAAGCAAGGTGCTGATGAAAAGCGGCAGGAGCCTTGCGGAAGTAAAAGAAAAGCTCCGGGAAATGGGATTTGGAGACCGGGTTCAGATGGCAGAATGCTGTTCGATGGAAAACGAAAGGCTTTACCACAGCTTGGATGAGATTCCCGATCAAAGCAGCTATTTTTCCATTCTTATCGTCAAGTAGAAAGGAAGCAACATTTATGATACACTTTGTAGGCGCGGGGCCGGGGGCGCCGGATCTCATCACCCTGCGGGGGAAAAACCTGCTGGAGCGGGCCGACGTGGTGATTTACGCCGGGAGCCTTGTGAATCCCGCCCTGCTCGGCTATGCCAAAGAGGGCTGTGATATCTACAACAGCGCTTCTATGACGCTGGAAGAAGTCATCAACGTGATGGAAGCGGCGGAGCGGGACGGCAAGGAGACAGTGCGGCTCCACACCGGCGACCCCAGCGTGTACGGGGCCATCCGAGAGCAGATGGACTGTCTAGACGAGCGGAACATCCCCTACGAAAACGTGCCGGGGGTCAGCTCCTTCTGCGGCGCAGCGGCGGCGCTCCACGCCGAGTATACCCTGCCCGGCGTGAGCCAGACGGTGATTCTCACAAGGCTTGAGGGACGCACTCCAGTTCCGGAAAAAGAGCGGATGGCGAGTTTGGCCGCCCACGGCGCATCCATGGCGGTGTTTTTGAGCGCCGGCATGACAAACGAGCTGTCAAAAGAGCTCATAGAAGGCGGGTATCCGCCTCACACTCCCGCCGCAATCGTTTACAAAGCCACTTGGCCGGACGAAAAGGTCATCCGGACGACGGTTGGCGGCCTTGCTAAGGCGGCGAAAGAGGCGGGTATTCAAAAAACGGCGCTGATTTTAGTCGGCGGATTCCTGGGAGATTCCTACGAGCGCTCCAAGCTCTACCATCCGCAGTTTTCCCATGAGTTTCGGGAGGGAGCAACCGACTAACGGCTGAAACAACCACTTTCAGAAAGGGGCGAAGCAAACCTGTGAAACGGATTTACTCGGTATCTTTTACTCGTCAGGGGGCGACGCTCCAGGAGAAACTTCGGGCGTTTTTCGTCTCTGCGGGAATGGATTGGAAGGCTTTTGCAAAGTATCCTGCGGAAAATTGTCTGCTCTTGGAGGACAGTTTGCATTCCTTTTCCGAAAAAGCCTTTCGGGAGGCAGAGGGGATTTTGTTTGTGGGCGCTGCCGGGATTGCAGTGCGGGCCATTGCCCCCTTCGTGGAGAGAAAGGACAAAGACCCTGCCGTTTTGGTTTTGGACGATACGGGAAAATACGTGATTCCCATCCTGTCGGGACATCTGGGCGGGGCCAATGCGCTCTCGGAGCAAGTGGCGGCATTTTTGGGGGCAGAAGCGGTTATCACCACTTCCACCGATGGCCACACCTTGTTTTC
The DNA here is from genome assembly GCA_902493155.1 of uncultured Eubacteriales bacterium. Taxonomy (GTDB): domain Bacteria; phylum Bacillota; class Clostridia; order Oscillospirales; family Ruminococcaceae; genus Fumia. Next base: position 899 of record CABUOE010000210.1, on the reverse strand, counting down.
CGTGGATTCTTTTGCTGTAAAGCAAAATGCCTTTATAGTAGAAACAGACCGCATTAAAGTGATTTCTTCGGAAATACTCAAAGGAAATCCGGTGGGGTTTCAGTCCGACTATCCGGTGGAGGGAAATTTGCCGCAGGAACTCACAGAAGAAACAAATCTGCCGGTGGGTATCCTCATTTCCGACGATAGGGAAAAATCGCCTTTTGAGACGACGCTCCATCTGGTGCCCAGAAGGGTCGTTTTGGGGGTGGGATGCCGGAAAAATATCGATTACGACGTGTTGTACCGTCAAATTGTGTCGGTGTTACGCGAACATGATTTGACGATGGAGCAGGTTTTCTTGCTGGCCAGCGTGGACCTTAAAAAAGAGGAACCGGCGCTTAAACGTCTGCAAAAAGAGTGGAAACTGGCGTTTCGGACTTTTTCCGTAGACGCTCTGGGGCAGCTCAGCGGGGAATTTACCCCTTCTAACTTTGTGGAGGCACAGGTCGGAGTGGACAACGTCTGCGAACGGGCGGCGATGCTGGCGGCGCAGGAAGAATTTGCCCGCCGGGCAAAAGAAGCCGCCGCCGGAAAAGAACAGGAAAGCGGAAGTCCGCCTCGGTTCCTGTTTCGAAAAACTGCGGGGAACGGCGTGACTGTGGCTGCCGTGGAACTTAAATGGAGGTGCCGTTTTGAATAGACTGCAAGCGATTTCCATCGACCATCACTCGGCGGAGCTCCGGCTTCGGGAGGCGCTGAGCTTTACCGAAAATGGGATGAGAGAGGAACTGAGCCGCCTGAAAAAGGAAAAGGGTATCAGGGAAGCGGTGCTGCTTTCCACCTGCAACCGGATCGAGCTTTATCTCTATGGGGAAGAAAACTGTGACCCGGGGGCGCTTTTGTGTGCTGATTGCCAG
>CABUOE010000209.1 GCA_902493155.1 uncultured Eubacteriales bacterium | reverse complement strand
CGTCGATGCCCACGACGATCCGATCGCCAAACTCCTTCACCGCTTCTTTGACCAAGCTTGGGTCTTTGACAGCGGCGGAGCCTAAGATCACCCGGTCAATGCCGTGGCGCAGGTAGTATTCCACTGTGTCGAGGCTGCGGATGCCGCCGCCCACCTCCACTTTAAGAGAGGTGTTTTTTGCCACATCGATGAAAATATCAGCGTTCTGAGGGCGGGCGTCTTTGGCCCCGTCCAGGTCTACCATATGTAAAAAAGTAGCACCTTGAGTCTCAAAGCGTTTCGCCGTCTCCAAAGGATCCTCCGCTACCTTCTCCGCGGTGTTGAAATCCCCTTTGTAGAGCCGCACGCAGGTGCCGTCCTTAATATCGATTGCAGGTAAAATAACCATTTTTTCTGACTGCCTTTCTTTCGGGATTGTGGCTGGTTTGCAAAGCAAATTGCTGCCGCTGACATAGATTGGCAACAGCCACAAACGGATTTGAAAGATTGCTCTTTCAAACTCCTATCCTTTCGTCAAATTGCCAAAATTCCGTAAAATCTGAAGTCCCACGTCGCCGCTTTTTTCCGGGTGGAACTGGGCGCCGAAGACGTTCCCCCGCTCCACCAGCGCCGGGATTTTCACGCCGTAGTCGCACCGGGCGGAGATATTTTCCCTATCGGTGTACGCCATGTAGGAATGGACGAAATAAACGCTGTCCCCTTCGCTTAAACCCTCAAGCAGCGGGCTATTCTGGGTAAACTCTAGACTGTTCCAGCCCATGTGAGGGATTTTATAGGGACAGACGATTTTGTCGATCTTCCCGGGAATGAGCGAAAGCCCTTCGGTGCGGGTGAACTCCTCGCTTTCCTCAAAGAGCATCTGCATCCCGAGGCAGATGCCGAGAAGCGGCTTTTTTTTGGCGTTTTCCCGGATGCAGGACACAAGTCCCGTCTCCCTAAGCTTCTGCATGGCCAGAGGGAAGGCTCCCACGCCCGGAAGAATCAGCTCGTCCGCACGGTCCAGGTCTTTGGGGTCGCTGGACACCTGGTTTTCGAGGCCCAGAAAATTTAGGGCGTTCTGCACCGAAAAAAGGTTCCCCGCTCCGTAGTCGATAATGGTAATCATATCGCCTCTCCTTTTGTACCGATTTCTGTGTCAAGGACAACGCACTTTCCCTGTTACAACACACCCTTGGTGCTGAGGGTTTCGCCGTCCTTGAGAACCACCGCCGCCTTGAGGCTGTGAGCCAGCGCCTTGAACAGGGCTTCCGCCTTGTGGTGGTCGTTTGCCCCGTATTCCGCTTTCAAATGGAGGGTGATCCCCGCCTGAAAGGCGAAAGCCCGCATGAATTCCTCCACCATCTGGGTGTCCATGTCTCCCATCTTGTCCGCCTTAAAGTCGCAGCTGAACACCAGATAAGGGCGATTGGAGATATCCAGTGCCGCAAAGCCCAGCGCCTCGTCCATAGGAATGAAGGCGGAGCCGTAGCGGCAGATGGGGCCGGAATTTTTTAAAGCTTCCTTGAATGCCTGCCCCAGCACAATACCGGTGTCCTCGACGGTGTGGTGGCAGTCGACGTTTAAGTCCCCGCTGACCGAGACGCTCAAATCAAATCCCCCGTGAACGCAGAGTGCGGTGAGCATGTGGTCGAAAAATCCAACCCCCGTCCAGATGTCCGCCTCCCCTTTTCCGTCCAGAGTCAGGGTGACGCTGATGTCGGTTTCCTTGGTCTGCCGTTTGACTGATGCCGTTCTCATGAAACCCCTTCCTTTCCTACAGCTATGTAAAACTGTTACATTGCATTAACCGTCTGTCGGCGGTTAATGAAACTTCGGTAAAATTTCCTCCAGCGCCGTAAACAGCAGCCGGTTGTTCTCGATGGAATCGGTGGAAATCCGCAGGTAGCCGCCAAAGCAGCGCACAGCGATGCTCTTTTGGAGCAGTTTTTGGTAGATTTCCTGCGCCGCGGTAGTTTTGATATAGACAAAGTTGGTGCAGCTTACATAAACCCGTTCCAGCACTGGATACCGGGCTGCCAACTCGTTTACGCCGTTTTTAAGGTTTTTGGCCGACGCAATGATTTTCCCCTCGCACTCCCGCAAAAAAGCCTTGTCCCGCAAAACGCAGGCGGCAATTGCCTGGGAAATAGCATTCACGTTATAGGGGGACTTGACCGCCTTCAATGCCTTGGTAATATTCTCGTTTGCAACCGCAAACCCCACCCGCAGCGCCGCCATACCGATTGCCTTGGAGCAGGTTTTTAGGATAATCAGGTTGTCGTAATCCGAAATCTCGGACAGCAGGCTCTGATCCCAGAAGTCCATGTAGGCCTCGTCCAGCACCACAAGGGCGTCCACCCCACGGACGATTTTCCGCACATCTTTCGCCTCCAGCCCCACCGAGGTGGGGTTGCAGGGGTTCGAAAAGATGAGCATCTTCACGTCCTGCCGCTTTACTTCGTCGATAACCGTCTGAGGGTCGATGGAAAAATCCTCCCCTTTTGGGATTTGAACGACGGGATTCTCGTAGATTTCGCCGTAAAACCGGTACATAGAGAAATCGGGGGTTAGATTGGCGATTTGCTCGCCCTTTTGGAGCAGCGCCCCTACAATCAGCCCGATGAGCTCGTCGGAGCCGTTTCCGGCGGTGACAAGCTTCGGGTCGATGCCATAATAATCCCCGAAAGCGGCGCAAAGCTCCTCGGCGTAGGGATCGGGATAGCGGTTTAAAGCCGCTTCCGAAGCAATTGTAGCGGCTTTGACCTTGAGTTCGTTCGACAGAGACAAGTAGCTCTCGTTGGCATCCAGCCGCAGGTCGTAATTCCCCTGCAGCGGGTCGTAAGGGGTCAGATCCCTCACCTTTTTGCAAAGTTCGTAACTCATATCCCTTCTCCTAAAACCGCACTTTGATAGAGTTTGCGTGGGCGGTGAGGCCCTCTTTTTCCGCCAGAGTGACGATGTCGCTGGAAGCTTCCCGCAAAGCGTCCTCGGTGTAATAGATGTAGCTTACTTTCTTCACGAAAGCGTCCACCGACAGCGGCGAGAAAAACCGGGCGGTGCCGCTGGTGGGCAGGACGTGGTTAGGGCCGGCGTAGTAGTCGCCCAAAGGCTCCGGCGCGTATTTGCCGAGGAAGATGGAACCGGCGTTATTGAGTCTTCCAATGTACTCAAAGGGATTTTCCATCATCACTTCCAGGTGTTCCGGCGCGATTTCGTTGGCGAGCGTTACCGCCTCGTCCGCCGTCTCACAGACAATGATGCCGCCAAAGTCGGAGAGGGATTTTTTGATGATCTCCTTCCGGGAGAGGGTTTCCACCTGCCGTGTAAGCTCTTTTACCGTCTCGTCGGCGATTTTTTTGCTGGTGGTGACCATGATGGCGGAAGCCAGCACGTCGTGTTCCGCCTGGGACATGAGATCCGCCGCCAGATACTTCGGCTCCGCTGTTTCGTCGGCCAAAACGAGAATTTCGCTGGGTCCGGCGATCATGTCGATGTCAACGACGCCGTAGAGAAGCTTTTTGGCGGTGGCCACATAAATGTTCCCGGGGCCGACGATTTTGTC
>CABUOE010000208.1 GCA_902493155.1 uncultured Eubacteriales bacterium | reverse complement strand
CGACAAAGCTGTCGGTAGGCGTTGAGGTAAATTCGCCGTAAACATCCTTGATGGCGTGTATCACTGGCTCCAGCGTGTCAGCATCGATGGTATAGTTGCAGTCAAAGCACGCAAACAACGGGAGATTGGCGTAATCGTCTGTACCAGCGGTGGCAATGGTTGATGGAATGCAGGTAAGCCCCGCGTTATCATCCAGTTTGATTCCTTCCGTAGTTGTACCGGCGCTGTATTTGTAAAACTGTGAAGTGTATGTTTCTCCGATTGTGCTGGCCGCGGCCTCAAAGAAGCGTTCCACAGAGGGAGTAAGCTGCTTACCCGTTTCCACAGAGCCATGAAGGTATCGGCTCAAAGCTCCCTGAACGCCAAATGCCTGAATCATCTCAGAGATAATCTCCGATATGTATGCGTCAGGGCGTTTTACGGTGGCCTCCAGCTGAGGCTTCACGGCACAGTCGCTGTAAATGTGGGTATAGTATGGATAGGTGCTGAGCTCTCCCAGCTCGACCTGTTCGGTGGTGGGCGTTTCCAGCGGATACCACACCGTCAGCGGCGTACCGACGGCGTACTGGGCAGAAAACCACTCTTTCAATCCATCCACCGTGGCGATATTATGGGAATGGTTCAGGCGGATGTACAAAGTATTGCCGAGGGCATTCCCGTAGATTCCGTCATAGGTATATGCCGCGGAACCGCTGACGATAGCGCGGCACGGCAGATGAGAGCATTCTACAATGCTAGAGCCCATTACAATACCGCCCAAATAGAAAAATGAACTGGTGTCATTGCATTGGTCGGAAAGGATCTTCCAATTCTCCGTCCCATTGAGCACCAATATCCCGACCTCTCTCTTGAGGTCGTACCACCCCGGCATCCCGTCCACAGGGGTAAGGCTGTCCCTCGCCGAAACGCCGCCGTTTCCGTCGGGGAGCGCCCGAAGGACGGGGAGAGTAATGGAGGTTGGGGCGCGGTAGGGCTGATAAGTATGGGCGGTGGTTCCCCTTTCCAACTGAGGATATACCGTGATTCCTGTAGACAGGTCTGTGTTAGGAGATATATTAAAGTATGCTATGGTAAAATCAGTCGCTTCTTGCAGCGTGAAAGTCCCTGATTTGTATCCAGGCGTGATGTAAAAGCTAACCCCATTGGGTAGTGTCCCAGCGCCTAGTGTATAAGTCCCTGCCGGGAGATGCAGCCCCAGGTTATTTCTAGCAAGATAAATCGATGACGCCCCCGTCCCGTCGTTTACGCCTTGTATCGTGATGGAACCGTCGGCATTTTTGGTCGCGGTGATTCCGAAACTGGTTTGGGTATCGCTTTCAAATTTGTATGGAAGCAGATTCCTGCCCTCGCTATAAAGCTTCCCCTCGCTGAATGCGGGATACACCGGGTTGCTTGGCACTGGCTGCCCATCCTGTTTCCCGTTTCCCCTCACAGTCGGAGCCAATTTATCGTTATATGTATTCTCTATGGCGATCTCCGCCCCAGACACCGCCTGCACGTCGTACCCGGTAATTTTTTTGCTGCCCTTGTAAAACTCAGCGGGGCGGTAATCGCCTTTCAACAGGGTCTTTTGGGTTTCCCCTTGATAAATCGGCATCTTCTCACCCCACTAAGTAATAGGTATCCGGGTCTTTGACGGCGGTTGCAAACGCCTCTGCCGTCATCTCCACCATCCGGTGGTTGTTGATCTTGGCGGCGTTTTGGGCGTTGTCCGCCGTGTCGGCGTGACCTGCGGTCGACGCGTAGTCGGTGGGGCTTGCCAAATACACCCACCCGGTGTCCTTGTAGATGTAGCTCTTATTTTCGTCGGTGCGGATACAGATGTCGCCGTTCTGGGCCACAAAAGCGCTCATCTCCGCCGCAGACGCCGCCGTGTACACCTCAGTGGTGGCGATGGCGGGAATCTGCTCTACCGGGATTTTTCCTCCCACCAAAGTGGCGATATCGGTCCCCAGCATCGACAGCAGATCCGACAGGTTCTGGCTGGAAGCCGTCTCGCTCGCTTTGGCGTTTGTTTCCGACGTTTTTGCCTTTGCCGCCGATGCGGTAGCCTCTGCGGCCTTAGCTTCTGCCGTCGCCGCGTCCCGACGGATGAGGGGCAGGTTTTCTTCCGCCTCCTCGGCGTACTGCCGGACTGTATCCACTGTGTTCTCCAGCTGGGACATACTTTCTCCGAAAGCGCTGAGCATCTGTAGATACACGTCCATGGTGGGGACTACATTCCCTGTGTAACAACCTTGCTGAAAAAACACCTGGCAGAAGGTCGTGGGGACGATCACATTGCCGTCCCGGGTGCCCACTGCGCTGATTTTCACATACTCTCCGGAGGAAGCCGCTTCCGACGGCATCATGCAGCGGTCGTTTTCCAGTATGACCGGGATGGTCTGGACGGTTTTGCCATTCTCTGCCGCAGACTGGAAAATCGCGCTTTTTGTCAGCCCCTTCCACTCCTCGTCAAAAGAAAAGACGCATTCGATGCTGTTTGCGCTTCCGCCCACCAGTTCTGTTTCGACGGTACAGCTAAGGCTCCGCTTCTCAACGGAAATGCTGATCTCGTTTGCCATCCTTCATCAATCCTTTCTCAAACTTGGGGGAAGCCCCTGTCGGAACCTCCCCCCAAACTCTTCTTTTACGCCTGCTGGGGCACAGCAATGATCTGTTTTGCCTGTTTTGAGGTGATGAAGCCCTTGGCCGCAAAACCGTCCACATCCTCGGCGGTGATTTTCTGGAGCTTCCAGCAATTCAAAATGAAATTGTACACTGTTTCCACCCCCTATTTCATCATCAACGCCAACACCGCGTCCTCGGTAGCCGAAACCCTATTTTCCAGCTCGTCCACCCTTGCGCCGGGAGCCGCAGGATTTTCCTTGAACTCGCCGTTTGAGAAAATCATCCCTTCGGTGACCGAAACGCCCTCTGGGATCTCCTGATACCGTCCCACGAAGTCCGGGTGGACGATGTCCTCAATGCTGAGCTCACCTGTCTTTTTGTCTGCACGATGTAGGCAGGAGCATCTTGTCTCGATGCTGAGCACCTGCCCTCCGTAGTCGATAAAAGCATATTTTTTCATCTCAATTCCTCCTAAAAATTAATCCAAAACCAGCTCGATGATGACGGCGCCGCTGCCGCCGCTCCCCCCTCGATGCGTCCAGCCGCTGCTGCGGTACATTCCGCCACCGCCGCCTGCGCCAAATGGATACAAACCGGAAGAGCTGTACTGACAGGGCGGGAGACCATTCTGGTAGGTCAGCGGAACCAAGTCGTCATCCGCTTGATAGCTTCCGCCTTTTCCGCCAACTGTGGGCAAAAACTTGCTCTGCCCAGCGCTGTACGCGCCACCGTCTCCGCCGTCGCTGTTTTTCCATTGGCCCGAACCCACAGGGACGCCCATATTGGCCGCTTCACCATTGGCTCCGGCTTGTCCGGTATATGTCACAGGATTGTCGCCCATGTTCAGGGATATCGTACCTGCGGCTCCCCCAGCGATGGTAGCGGTGGTGCCGCCCTGATTGGCGTTAAACTGGCCCTTCTGTCCGGCCGACGCCGTCAT
>CABUOE010000207.1 GCA_902493155.1 uncultured Eubacteriales bacterium | reverse complement strand
CCGCCGCTCACCTCGACGGCGTCCGAAACGCTCTCCACCGGGGTGACCAGAATTTTATCGAAGTCGAACTTGATGCCGATGTCAGTAGCCACCTGCTGATCCAGATAGGAGTGAAGCATCACGCTCTTGCCGCCCTCGTAGGTATAAACGATCAGCTCGTTATAATCGCCCTTGTAAATCAAGGATTCTAGGTAAACCTTCATGTCGGCATGGTCGATGGAAACAACCTCGATGGCTTTGGGAGAAATGGTCAAATTGACCTTTGTCCCCTCCTCCAAGTCGAGATTTTCCCGGGTAAAGGACACGCCCAAAAACTCTATGGTATCCTCTCCGGTGACTTCCCCTTCCAGGATATTGGTGTCGCCCTCAAAGAGCCGCTTCATGATATGGATGTCGTCGGGTGTAAAATCAAGTCCTACAGCAGTCCCCACCGGCTGCATTTTCGTCGAGTGAACCAACCAATCCAGGCCGCCGCAGTCGATGGACATCTCGTAATGAACGCCCTTAAACACCACGTTTTGCACCGTACCGGTGAGTTTAGCCTTCCCGGCCTCCACCAAAGTGATATCCTCGGGACGTAGTACCACGTCCACCGGTTTGTTACTGCCAAAGCCGGCGTCCAGGCACTCGAAGGTCTCACCGCAGAAAGAAACCTTGTAGTCCTCTACCATGATAGCGTCAAAGATGTTACTTTCACCGATAAAGTCGGCGACAAAGGCGTTCTTCGGCTCGTTGTAGATGTCCTCCGGACGCCCTGCCTGCTGAATGACACCGTCTTTCATGACAACGACCATGTCGCTCATGGTCAGCGCCTCTTCCTGGTCGTGGGTAACGTAAATAAAGGTAATTTTCAGCTTCTGCTGAATTTCCATCAGTTCGATCTGCATATCCTTGCGAAGCTTTAGATCCAAAGCCCCCAGAGGCTCGTCCAAAAGCAGGATTTTCGGGTTGTTGACCAGCGCTCTCGCAATGGCGACCCGCTGCTGCTGCCCGCCGGACAGTTTACTGACTCTCCGTCGTTCAAAGCCCTTCAAATCGACGATGCCCAGCATTCGGAGCACTCTTTCCTTAATTTCCGCCTTGGGCACTTTCTGAATTTTCAGCCCAAAGGCCACGTTGTCAAACACATTCAGATGTGGGAACAACGCATAACGCTGAAAAACAGTGTTGATGGGCCTCTTATGAGGCGGCAGATCGTTAATTCGTTTTCCATCTAAAAAAACATCACCCTCATCCGGGGAGACAAATCCGCCAATGACCCGCAACGTCGTCGTCTTTCCGCAGCCGGAAGGCCCTAAAAGTGTGACGAACTGCCCGTCCTCAATGTCAAGAGAAACGTTGTCCAGGATTCTGTCGCCGTCGTAACTGAGAATAATGTTTTTGAGCTCAATAATATGACTCATTATTGCATCCCCCTTTGCGGAATTAGTACATCTGTACCCACCGTTTCTTTTGAAGTCATCCGCCCGCAAAAGGCTTTTCGCCTGTGCTCCGCTTTGGGAACAGGCTGTACAGTGACACATACGAATCGGTGATTGACAGTAGACACAAAAATAACAAGATATACTATATATCCAAACTCTCATAAAGTCAATAGATTTGCAAAAATAAATCGAAAATTCCGGAATTTTCATCATATCCACCGTCAATATTGGAAATCGATGCCCATTTATTCCAAAATTTCTTTTATATTCTTTAAATTTCTCTATTTTTCTCTTAAATTCATTAGAGGATATAAAAATCAGGTCTTTTGTTGATTTTGACAAAGAAAAATCGCCGATAAAATGGTTCTTTGCCGTAATATCAAATTTATAATGGCGTCTTGATTTGTTCAATAAAACGTGTTATGATGTCCATATGAACATCTTGGCCATCAATGGACAAGATCGGCTTTCAGCATAAAATACGTCTTTTCCGTCGGCGGAATAACAAACTTTGAGAAAAAACTGTATGCCCCCAAATCAGGAAGGAATGAACTATTTATGGCGATCAACAAAAAAGAATTTGAAATTCTTTGTTTTATCGAAAGAAATAATGGAGAAAAGCTGAGTCAGCGAAAAATTGCTGCCGGTTCCGGACTTTCCCTCGGAGCAGTCAATAAACTGCTCCCCCATCTTATCCAGCAGGAGTGGATTGATATCCCCGAGACCAAAAACGTCTATATTACAAAGGAAGGCTTGGCCGAATTGGAGCCCTACCGAGTCAAACGAGCCGTCTTTATGGCGGCAGGCTTTGGTTCCCGCTTGGTACCCATTACCCTCAACACCCCAAAGGCTCTTGTCCGTGTCCATGGCAAACCCATCATCGAAACCATGCTGGATGCTGTCGTTCGCGCCGGTATTGAGGAAATCTACATTGTCCGAGGATATCTGGGGGAGCAGTTCGACATCCTCAAAAAAAAGTACCCTAATATTATCTTTGTGGACAATCCAGACTATAAGGAAAGCAACAACATTTCTTCGGCTATGAAGGTGAAGCATCTGTTCCGCAGTGCTTACGTCCTAGACTCTGACCTTTATCTGAAAAACCCCGACCTCATCCGCAAATACGAGTACTGTGCCAGCTACGTGGGCGTCTATAAGGATAAAACGGACGATTGGCGGCTCATTATGAAAAACGGAAGAGTGACCGGCATGAAAATCGGCGGGACCAATTGCTATCACATGTATGACATCACTTATTGGACCGAAGAAGACGGCGAAAAAATGGAAAAATACCTGCCTATGCTTTACCAGTCCCCTGGTGGAAAAGAAAACTATTGGGACAACGTACCGCTGGATGTCTATAACAAAGAGTTCTACATCGAGGCGAGGGAATGCGGACCGGATGACATTGTAGAGATTGATACCCTGTCCGAATTGCAGGAATTAGACCCGATTTATCGTTTTTAATCATGGAATTACAGTTTGCCTAACAATAAATATCGTTTTCCGATTGAAAATATGGAAGCTTTTCAAGAGCTTTCGATCTAAAACTTTATAATTGTTCTTAATTTTGGCCAAATTATATATCATAAACGCAGCATTAAAGTTTGATGTTTTTATTAACGTCCTTTTGACGAAGGCGGCATACGATCCATGAATATGGATTTGGTCCGGAGTTTATCAACGAAGGTAAAATTTCTTATGACGTGGCGCTCCGTTGCGCTAGTAATCCCACTGAACTTAAGCAATATCTTAATCCATAGCGAAAAGAGCATGTAAAATTTTACATACTCTTTTTAATTTTATATAGAATACTTCAGTTTGCTCTCGCTTCTCCAACAAAAGCAACGGCTCCCAATCTATTTACATAGAAGGGAGCCGTCACTCGTAACGAAGATTTGGAGAATAGATCCGTTACAAATATATGGAGATTAGAATGAGATGGCATTTTATGGGAACAAAACTCCCTATTGAAATACCAAAAGCTTATTTCACCCAAGCGCCGCTGGCGTCTACCTTGTAACCGCCTACGGTGGTGTTCTGTGCCATTTTGCCGCTGGCGTTAAAGTAGTAGCATTTGTTTCCTATCCAGTTCCAGCTGGTCGCCATAGCTCCGCTGTCTTTCAGGTAATACCAGGTGG
>CABUOE010000206.1 GCA_902493155.1 uncultured Eubacteriales bacterium | reverse complement strand
CTGTCCGCAGGAGGGTCAAGGTTTTGATAAGCTGTTCACAGGTGTAGTCGGGGTTTTTGATGACGCCGGAACTGAGAAACAGCCCTTCGATGTAATTACGGCGGTAGAACTGGATGGTCAGTTCGGCTAGTTCCTCGGGGGTGAAGGCGGCCCGCCGGGTGTCGTGGGAGACCCGATTGACGCAGTATTTACAGTCATAGATGCAGACATTTGTCATCAGCACCTTTAAAAGGGAGATGCACCGTCCGTCGGCGGCAAAGCTGTGGCAGATGCCGCAGGCCGCCGTGCTGCCGATGCCGCCGGCAGAGGGGACGTTGGCCACGCCGCTGGAGGTGCAGGCGGCGTCGTATTTGGCGGCGTCCGATAAAATCGTCAGTTTTTCCATCAAGTCCATATTCCATACCAGCCTTTGTTTGCAGTGCCTCTTTACTCGGGAAAGGGGCTTGTTTTTTCTCGAAGCTTGTTCTCGTTTGGGCACGGCGGCAAAGATACAAAAACCATGCGCCATAGCAGAACGCAAAACAGAACATTTGTTTATATCGTTAGTATATCACAGCAAACGGCATTTGTAAAGGGAAATATATGGAAAAAAGAAAATTTGTTCGTGTCTTTTGCATGAAAAAGCCGCCCGCTCCGAAATCCAGAACAGGCGGCTTTGAATTTTAATTTACATGACCATCATAAAGTTGTTGAAATTCTGTTCTTTCACTTTGTTCATAATGGTGATGACGTCGACAAGCCAGAGAATACCGCAGACGCCGCCGGTTAAGAGCTTTAATACTCCCATGCCGATGTCGCCCATCATGAAGCGGTCAACGCCCCATCCACCGAGGAAAATCGAGATGATGAGCATGACGGTGGGGTCCTTGAGTTCAATGGCCGTGGCCACGACGAACTGGGAATCGTCCAGTGCGGCCAGTTTTTCCCGGATAAAAGGAATTTTTTCCGCTGGGAAATACTTCTGATTGGACATCAGATAGAGGTCGAGTTTTTGTGCATCCATGTGTTTCACGCCTTTCCGGCCTGTCCTGCGGGACAGCCCATTCAATATGTTTTAAAATTGCAGGTGTTTGATATCATTATAGGGAACAGAGCGCCTGCTTGTCAAGAAAAAAGAGAAATTTATCTTCTTTTTAATTAATAGAACGATCTGGGAGGGCAGGGGCTTCAGGGGCAGAAAAAATGTTGCAACTTGCAGGAAAAATTGATATACTTATAAATACCGCCGGTTTTCACAGGACGATGAAAACCGCATAACTCCAAAAAAAGGCAGGAATCTTTCCATGACATCATTGCTGATCCGGCTGTTCGTCAAGAACAGCGAACAGGTCAAAGATCATAAAGTGCGCGAAAACTACGGCAAGATGGCCGGCATCGTCGGCATCTGCTGCAACGCCCTTTTGAGCGCCGCCAAAATCATCGCGGGCTGGCTGTTTAAGAGCGTTTCGATTCTCGCCGACGGCGTCAACAACCTGTCCGACGCCACAAGCAGTTTAGTGACTCTCATCGGCTTTAAGCTGTCGGGCCGCCCCGCCGACAAGGAACATCCCTTCGGCCACGCGAGGATGGAGTACGTATCGGGGCTGGTGGTGGCCTTTTTCATCGTTTTGGTGGGCTTTGATCTGACGAAATCCTCTTTTGATAAGATCATACACCCGGAAGCCGCGGATTTCAGCGTGATTTCAGTGGTAATTCTGGGGGTATCCATTCTTTTAAAGCTCTGGATGTTCTTTTTTAACCGCAAGGTGGGTAAACTCATCGATTCCACTACCCTGGAGGCCACAGCCGCCGACAGCCGCAACGACGTGCTGATGACATCTGCTGTCCTCGTCTGCGCAGTGGTCAGCAGACTCACGAATTTTGCCATGCTGGACGGCATCGTCGGCCTTGCCATTGCCGTATTCATCGTCATTTCCGGCATCAAGCTTGTCAGCGAGACGTTGAGTCCCCTGCTGGGGGAAGCCCCCAACAAGGAACTGGTGACCGAGACTCTCGAAAAGCTCCGAGGGTACGACGGGGTGCTGGGGGTTCACGACCTGATGGTCCACGACTACGGCCCCGGCAGATGCTTTGCCTCGGTACATGTGGAGATGGATGCCAAAAACGACATCCTCAAAAGCCACGACATCTGCGACAACATCGAGCGGGACTTTCAGGGGGAAGGTGTCAATCTGGTGGTGCATCTCGACCCCATCATCACCGACGACGAGGAGACAAATGAACTGAAAAGAATGACGGCGAAACTCCTGGCCTCTAAGGACTACGGCATCACCATGCACGATTTCCGGGTGGTCAAGGGCTACACCCACACCAATTTGATTTTCGACGTCGTGGTGCCCTTCGACTGCAAACTCTCCGACGACGACCTGAAACAGAGCATCCAGCAAATGGTGCGGCAGCAAAACGAAAAGCTCTTTACCGTCATCAACATCGACCGCAACTACATCGGATAAGAAGGCTTTTGGAGCCTTACCGTCTTGACGGCCAATTCCCGGAAAGGAATGAATCATATGGGAAAAGATGAATTTATCGAGATTTACCAGAGCCAAATCACCCGCAGAGGTGCGGATAAACTTCTGGACTGGCTCACAAAGAGCGACTTTTTCACCGCTCCGGCCAGTACCCGGTTTCATCTGGCGGAAGAGGGGGGCTTATGCGTCCACAGCGTCAACGTCTACAGGCGGCTCAAAACCCTGATGGAGCGGGAGTACCCGGAAGAGTGCCCCTATTCCGACGAGGCTATCGCTGTCTGCGGGCTTTTGCACGACGTCTGCAAAGCCAACTACTATAAGCAGGAGATGCGAAACGTCAAAGTAAACGGCAGCTGGGAGCAGAAACCCTTTTACACGGTGGACGAGCAGATTCCCTACGGACATGGGGAGAAGAGCGTCTTTATCATCGAGCGGTTTATGCGCCTGAAGCTGGACGAGGCCATCGCCATCCGCTACCACATGGGCGGATTTGCCGCCGTGCCGGGGGATTACAGCATGTCCAAGGCCTTTGAGCAGTATCCTGTCGCCGTGCTGCTCCACACAGCCGATTTGATGGCGACCTATTTGGACGAGCAGGAAACCAGAGGGCAGAGCTTCGCATAATCTTTGCTTATATCATACATAGCCAACATTTAGGGCGGAGATCCGCCGTTACAGAAAGGAACGATTTATATGAAAAAAGAAATCATCAGCGCCAAAAACGCGCCGGCGGCAGTCGGCCCTTATTCCCACGCGGTCAAGGCGGGCGGCGTGCTCTATACTTCCGGACAGATCGGGCTTGTTCCCGAAACAGGCGTTTTAGCAGAAGGCGGCGTTTCCGCTCAGGCTGAGCAGGGGATGAAAAACCTGGGTGCGGTCCTGGAAGCGGCGGGCATGAGCTATGAGAACGTGGTGAAAACCACCCTCTTTTTGGCCGATATCGCCGATTTTGCCGTCGTCAACGAAATCTACGCCAAATACTTTACCGGAGAGACCCCGGCCCGTTCCTGCGTACAGGCGGGAGCATTACCCAAAGGCGCTCTCTTTGAAATCGAGGCCATTGCAGTGGAAGACTAACCTTTTCGATATCAAAAAGCCGGGAAC
>CABUOE010000205.1 GCA_902493155.1 uncultured Eubacteriales bacterium | reverse complement strand
CTCCGGCGCTATGGCTACTGGCTGGAACTGGGTAGGAAGCAAATGCTACTACTTCAACGCCAGCGGCAAAATGGCTGCTAACACCACCGTAGGCGGCTACAAGTTAGACGCTTCCGGCGCTTGGGTGAAATAGCCCTCAAGGATTTGCTAATAACGATAACAGTTACCGTTTTCGTATCGGCCTGTATTCGTTAAATCTCCTTCATCTCCTATATTTGAGAGCGATAATCTCCTCAGCTCTCAAAAACAAAACCGGCTGGTTTTTTCCAGCCGGTTTTGCCTTGTCATACAAAGAGGTTTTTTGAAAACTGTTTTTCCTGCTATTTTTCAATTGCCACGCCGCAGGGATGGGCGGGGGCAGAGTCAAACCCTCCGTTTTGTTTGACCAGGTCGTAGAACCGCCAGCCGCCGGACAGGTTATAGCAATCGTAGCCGTGGCCGCTGAGAATCCGGCAGGCAATGTAGCTGCGAAGGCCGCTCTGGCAGTTGACATAGACGGGTTTAGAGGGATCCAGCTCGCTGAGATGTTCCCGCAAAGCATCCACCGGGATGTGGAGAGTGCCGTCAATGTGGCCGCGGGCGTATTCCTCGTGGGTGCGGACATCCAACATCGTGACGCTGCCGTCTTTTGGGAGCGAGTCTACATCGTGCCAGTGGTATTGCTTGACGGTGCCGTCAAGCACGTTCGCGGCGACGAAGCCCGCTATGTTCACCGGGTCTTTGGCGGAAGAGTAGGGAGGAGCGTAGGAAAGCTCCAGCTCTTCTAAATCGTAGACCGTCATGCCGGCGCGGATGGCGGTTGCTAAAACGTCAATGCGTTTGTCCACGCCCTCAAACCCGACGATCTGCGCCCCCAGGACCTTGCCGTCCTTGGCGAAGAGGGTTTTCACTGTCATGTTGCTGGCGCCGGGATAATAGGTGGCATGACTAGCTGTAAAGGTAATTACCTTGTCATATTTGATCCCCGCTTTTTCAGCGGCGTCTTCATTGATTCCGGTGGCCGCCACCGTCATGTCGAAGAGCTTGAGGACCGACGAACCCTGAGAGCCTTTGTACCGGCTCTGTCGGCCGCAAATGTTGTCGGCGGCGATGCGGCCCTGTTTGTTGGCGGGGCCGGCCAGGGGGATGAGAGTTTCCGCTCCGGTAACGAAATGGCGGACTTCCACTGCGTCGCCCACGGCGTAAATATCGGGGACGGAGGCTTCCATCCGGTCGTTGACGGCGATGGAGCCCCGCTGGCCCAGCCGCAGTCCCGCTTCTTTGGCCAGCTGTGTCTCAGGGGAGAATGACCATGTCGGCGTCCAGGGAGCGGTCTTCACTCAAAAGGGTGCGCAGGCCGCTGCCCTGAGGTTCAAAGCCCTCCACCGAAGTGCTGAGAAGCAGGTTGATACCCTTATCTTTCAGGTAGGCGTGGACGCCACAGGCCATGTCGTAGTCGATGGGGGACATGACTTGGTTTAAACGTTCCACCACCGCCACCGACAGGCCCAGATGGGTCAGGTTCTCCGCCATCTCCAGGCCGATGAAGCCGCCGCCCACAACGACTGCGGTCTTAGGGGCGTTTTCTTCCACGAACCGGTGGATGAAGAAAGTGTCCTCTACTGAGCGGAGGGTAAAAATCCTCTCATGGTTGATGCCGGGGAGGCCCGGGCGCACCGGTTTTGCGCCGGGGGAGAGGATTAGCTTGTCGTAGCTTTCCTCGTATGTGGTGCCGTCGCTGAGGCGGCGGACGGTGACCGATTTCTGTTCCGGGCGGATGGCGAGAACTTCGTTCTGCACCCGGACGTCTACATTGAACCGCCGCTTGAAGCTCTCCGGCGTCTGAAGGGTCAGGGCCTTTTCGTTTTGGATGGTTCCGCCGATGTAATATGGGAGGCCGCAGTTGGCATAAGAGACATATCCGCTCCGCTCCAGCATGACGATTTCCGCTTCTTCATTCAAACGGCGCAGGCGGGCCGCTGCGGTGGCGCCGCCTGCCACTCCTCCGATGATGACAACTTTCATGCCGATTCTCCTTCCGCAATTTCACCGTGCCAGGATAAAATCCCGCCGATGTTCTGCACGCTTTTGTAGCCCATCTGTTGAAACAGGGCGCAGGCCTGGGCGCTCCGGCTGCCGCTTCGGCAATAGACATAGAGGCGGGCCTCCGGGTCGGGGGAAATGGCTTTTATGGTATCCGTCCGGCCCAAGGGGATGTTTACGCTGCCCGGGATGTGGCCCGCGTGGTATTCCTCCGGGGTGCGGACGTCGATGAGAAGGCCGTCTGTGCGGCGGGCCTCCTCCACCCAGTCTGTAATGGATTTACGGGAAAACAGGTTCATCCGATCATCTCCTCTACCGCGTCTTTGGACCGCATGCCCACCGATTTGGCGGAAACTTTGCCTCCTTTGATGAGGATGAGGGTGGGGATGCTGGTAACACCGAATTCCCGAGCCAGTTCCAGCTCTTCATCGATGTTCACCTTGCCCACTTTGATGGAATCGCCGTTTTCTTCGGCGACCTCATCGATGACCGGCGAGAACATCCGGCAGGGACCGCACCAGGGCGCCCAGAAGTCAAGCAGAACCGGCTGGTCGGAGGAGAGGACCTCGGATTTGAAATTGTTTTTATTGATGGTTAAAGCAGACATAATAAATGCTCCTTTCAGTAACTGTGTTTTTTTGTTATGAGCCTATTATACGCCTGCTTTTTTTCGATTACCGTGACTTTATCACATAGGGCTAACGGAGGCTTTCCTGAGCGAGTCCACGGAGCTTTTTTTCGTCGGCGATGGTGATGCTGCCCCGGGAGAGGGTCACGGCTCCCTCAGATTGAAGATATTTGAGCATCCGGGTCACCACCTCCCGTGCGCTTCCTAAGTGCCTTGCGATGGCGTCATGGGTGATTTTCAGCTCGGTTGTGTCGGTAAGGGCGCTTTCCTCCAGGAGAAAGGCTGCCAGCCGAGAATCGAGGCGTTTGTAGAGAATCTGGTCCATAAGCCACATCACGTCGGAAAACCGGGCGGAGATGAGTTCGTTCGTGTAGTTGGCTACCGGGGCGGACTCCTGCATTAGATGATGGTAGACCTTTGTGGGGATTTTATAGAAGGTGGTGTCCTGCTCCGCCTCGATGGAGATGTCGAACTGGATGCTGTTGAGCATGCAGGAGGCGGAAAACAGGCAGATATCCCGGCTCAAAAGTCTGTAGAGGGTGATTTCCTTCCCTTCGTCGGAGAGGATGAAGGCTCTTAGCTGCCCTGAAACAATCAGCAGCAGCCCCACGCAGTCCTCCGAGCCGTTGTGGATGACTGTACCCCTTTGGACCCGATGGGTAGTGGCGGTTCGGGAGATGGTCTCCCGTTGAGCAGGAGTGAGTTTTTGCCAAAAGGGCAGATAGGTTTCGATGGACATGGCGGCGCCTCCTTGGTACACATTGAAGATACCTTTATTGTACCATATTTATTTACCATACAAAAAGTCCGGTTTTGTCGACTTGGCGACAAAATTGAGGATGAAATCCTCAAAGGGCTTCTTCAGCGATAAACGCAGTTTACCTGCGTTTATTGTACCACATTTATTCCTATACAAGAAGTCCGTTTTTGCCGCCGGTGAGCGAGCACAATTGAGGATGAAATCCTCAAAGGGCTTCTTCAGCGATAAACGCAGTTTACCTGC
>CABUOE010000204.1 GCA_902493155.1 uncultured Eubacteriales bacterium | reverse complement strand
AAGTACAGGTTGTTTCCTGGTACGACAACGAGAACTCCTACACCAGCCAGATGGTCAGAACCATCAAATACTTCGCTGAACTCGCATAATCTGTGCGTTTTGGAAGGTTAACTTCTTCACAAATCAGAATGTGCTGCCACGAAAAGCGGCAGCACATTTTTTTGAGAATATGAAACGACTATTTTTATGGCAAGTCATTCAAATCATTAAGGGAGGTAAAAAATATGATTTACTCTCATGAAGTAGAGAGAATGTGCCCGATTGCCAAAGGCCCGAAACACGGCCCCGCTCCTATCCCGGAAGAAGGCAAATGGGTCAAAGCGTATGATGTAAAAGATATTTCCGGTCTGACCCACGGTGTGGGCTGGTGTGCACCCCAACAGGGCTGCTGCAAGCTGACTCTGAATGTCAAAGATGGTATTATCGAAGAGGCACTGGTTGAAACACTGGGCTGCTCCGGTATGACCCACTCCGCTGCTATGGCAGGCGAAATCCTTCCCGGCAAAACCATCCTGGAAGCACTGAATACCGACCTCGTTTGTGATGCCATCAACGTTGCGATGAGAGAACTGTTTTTGCAGATCGTTTACGGCAGAACCCAGACCGCTTTCTCCGAGGGCGGCTTGCCCATCGGCGCAGGCCTTGAGGATTTAGGCAAAGGGCTTCGTTCTCAGGTTGGAACCATCTTCTCCACCGGCGCAAAAGGCGTTCGTTACCTGGAGATGGCCGAGGGCTACATCCTCAAAATCGCTGTGGACGAGGACAACGAAGTCTGCGGATATAAATTCGTAAAATTGGGCAAAATGCTCGAGGACATCCGTCACGGCAAAGACCCCAAAGAAGCTTACGAGAATAACATTGGTACTTACGGTCGCTATGAAGGCTACAAACATATCGACCCCAGAGAAGAATAAGTAAGGAGGTTCTAAGATTATGGCAAAATTTGAAGGTCAAGAGAGAAGAATGCCTAAAATCGAGGCTTGCCTTGCGGAATACGGCTTTAAAACTCTGGACGAAGCGAGAGATTTCTGCCTCAGCAAAGGCATCGACGTAGATGCAATCGTCAAAGGCGTTCAGCCTATCGCGTTTGAGAACGCTTCCTGGGCTTACACCTTAGGCGTTGCTGTGGCACTGAAAAAAGGTATCACCAAAGCAGCTGACGCTGCTGAAGCCATCGGTATTGGCTTACAAGCTTTCTGTATCCCTGGTTCTGTTGCGGAACAGCGCGAAGTTGGCTTGGGCCACGGTAACCTGGGCGCAATGCTTTTGAGAGAAGAGACCGACTGCTTCTGCTTCCTGGCTGGACACGAGTCCTTTGCCGCTGCAGAAGGCGCAATTGGTATCGCCAGAACTGCTAACAAAGCAAGAAAGAAACCCCTGCGCGTTATTCTCAATGGCTTGGGCAAGGATGCCGCAATGATTATTTCTAGAATCAACGGCTTTACCTATGTGGAAACCGAGTATGATTTCTCCACCGGCGACCTCAAAATCGTCCGTGAAAAAGCATACTCCGACGGCGACAAAGCAAAAGTTCGCTGCTACGGCGCCAACGACGTTTTGGAAGGCGTTGCCATCATGAAATATGAGAAGGCAGACGTTTCCATCACTGGTAACTCCACCAACCCTACCCGCTTCCAGCACCTGGTTGCAGGTACCTACAAGAAATGGGCGATTGAAAACGGCAAGAAATACTTCTCCGTTGCTTCCGGCGGCGGTACAGGCCGTACCCTGCATCCGGACAACGTTGCTGCTGGTCCCGCTTCCTACGGCTTGACCGACTCTATGGGCCGTATGCACGGCGACGCGCAGTTTGCCGGTTCTTCCTCCGTTCCCGCTCACGTTGAAATGATGGGTCTTATCGGCATGGGCAACAACCCCATGGTCGGTGCCACCGTTGCTTGTGCAGTTGCTGTAGAAGAAGCAAATAAATAAGATTGGATTTAAAAATAGCCGGGAGCAATGCTTCCGGCTGTTTTTGTTTATAAAAAAGAGGCCAATGATGATTGGCCTCTTTTGACAGTCCATATGTAAATTAATATAACGTGTTGGAAAAAAGCTGCACCCAGTATTCATCGCCGGAAGTTTTTCTCAGGTAGCAGATCCCAAGATAGCAAAAATCCGGATCCAGGATGTTTTTTCGGTGCTCAGAGGAATCCATCCAACTCTGAACCACTGCTTTCGGCGTCGAGTAGTTCCGAGCGATATTTTCACCGGTTCCATCAGCAGATTGGCCGATTTCGGCAAAGACGGTGTACCAGTTAGTACCGTTTGGACGGACGTGATCGAATTTCAGAGCGATTTCCCCTGCGCGTATTTTAGCGCCAAGGGAAAGTGTACTGGAATAGGCAAGAGGGGAGAGCCCTGCGTTTGTCCGGATCTGGTTAATCTCTTTCAAAACCTGCTGCTCGTATTCGGTTGCGTCTTCGATGGAAGTGGTGTTGGGCATCAATGCGCCGTTGTCTTCAAAGACATAGGTGGTACCGTCAATGGACTGACGGCCGGTGACCATTTTGCCGTCCGATGCCAGGTAGTAGTACTTATCACCTAGCTGGAGCCAGCCAGTTTTCATCGAACCGTCGCCGTTTAGGTAATACCATCCTCCACCGTTTAGCAGCCATCCGGTTTTCATTGCGCCGCCGCCGTTAAAAAAGTACCATTTATTGTTGTTTAAGAGCCACCCGGTCTTCATGGAACCGTCGCCGTTTAGATAATACCAGGTGTTTTGGAGTTTGAACCATCCGGTTTTCATGGCGCCGCTGTTGCTCAGATAGTACCAAGTTCCGTTGATTTGTTTCCAGCCAGTGGCCATCAAGCCATCTGAATTCAAATAGTACCAAGTATTTTGGAGTTGGAGCCAGCCGGTCGCTTTGCGGTTTGACGAATCGTAATAGGACCAGGAGCCGTTATTTTGTTTTACCCACCCTGCGGAAACCGGTGCGCCGATAGAAAGGGCGATAGCAGCGGCCGCAGTCAGGGAAATCAGAGCTTTAGTGAGTCGTTTCATCGTTTCCATCCTTTCGCAGAGCATTACCATCATCAGACCTCACCGGCTGTCACCCGGTTTGCTCCAACGATTCTGCGGTGCCGATATACGAAAAGGCATCTGAGAGTTTATGTGTAGATAGGATATACAAAAGATAGAATTTTGGGACGATATTCTGACATTTTTTGTATGTTTATTATTATGATATTATAACATTTCACTTTGTCCCTCGTCAACAGATTGGAGAAATTTGTAACAAAATATAAACATATGAAGGCAAAAACCTTTGACAGAATAAATAGTTGACAGAGGGAGAAGCTTATGCTATAATATATCGGAACAATAAAGCAGAACATTCCGTTCTCACCCTTCGCTTTTGTGTTAGATGGGTCAATATGAAATTAAAGGTTTTATCCTTTTGGGAGTATTGAGCACGGACGGTTTAAAGTTCGTGCATTTTTTGTTTTGGCAGTAAGATGATACCATTAGGTTGTGGAGGTGCTTACCATTAGCAAAAAAGACTTGCTTATCAATGAAGAAATCCGCGAAAGAGAAGTCCGAGTTGTAGACGCAGACGGAAGTCAGTTGGGGATCATGTCCACCAAACAGGCGCTTTCTCTGGCACTCGAAAAAGGATTGGATCTCGTCGACATCGCGCCGCAGGCTTCGCCCAATGTCTGCCGTATTATGGATTACGGAAAAT
>CABUOE010000203.1 GCA_902493155.1 uncultured Eubacteriales bacterium | reverse complement strand
GATGATTATCACCATAACAAAACGGCTGAAGCCGTTTTATGCCGCTGAAAGCGGCATGCAAGCCTAATAGGGCTTGCAGATATGGTATACTCAAAAAAATTCGTTTGGAGGGATCGAAAAATGGCGTTTCGGGACAAGGTGTATCATATGGTGGAGCAGATTCCCAAGGGAAAGGTGGCCACATACGGGCAGATTGCCTTCCTTTGCGGCAAGCTCCGGGCAGCCCGGGTGGTGGGAAACGCTTTGCACGAAAATCCCTTTGAAGGATGTGTGCCCTGCCACCGGGTGGTCAACGCCAAAGGAGAGTTAAGCGGGGCCTTTGCCTTCGGGGGGGAAAAACGGCAGCGGGAGTTATTGGAAGCGGAAGGCGTCGGGTTTCTCGAAAACGGGGCGGTGGATTTGAAAAAGCATATTTGGCGGCTGGAGGATTAGGTTTTGATGGAGTGAGCAGTCGCGTAGGGCGGCTGAGATAAGGAAAGACGAGGAGCGAATGCGGGAAGAATAGACGTTGGCATAATGATAGGCCCGTAGGAAACCGAAATCCGTCCCTACGTTTCTGAAATAGGGCGTTGTTTTAAGAATCCCTGTAGGGGCCGCTATCAGCCGCCCGTGGGCGCATAATATGCACCCCTACAAAAGTTTTCTTATCTCAACGCCCCAAAGGGGACGGATTTTTGGGCAAATAAGCCCAGAGAAAAATTTTTTCAAAATCCCTTGCAATTTGATTTTTTTGCAGTATAATAAAGGAGAAAGGAAAATGTAATGGTTTACATTTTGGCAAAAGGCGACTTTTACTCTAAATAGGCCGCTTTTTGGAGAACCGGACGCCGTTTGGGGCCGGCAGCTCGGAGGATTGGAAGACCGCCCTGCAAAAATAGAGCCTGTGCGCGGCGCGGGCAGCAACGAAAGGACTGGGATCGATATGAGAAAAATCAAAGTGACCATTTGGAATGAGTTTGTTCATGAGAAAACCAACGATGTCGTTAAGAAAATCTATCCTGACGGTATCCATAAATGCCTGGGCGAATTTCTGGGAAAAGAAGCCGACATGGAAATTAAATACGCCACTTTGGATATGCCGGAGAACGGCCTGACCGAGGAGGTTTTAAACGATACCGACGTGCTGATCTGGTGGGGGCATATGCACCACGACGATGTGCTGGACGAAGTGGTCGATCGAGTGTACAAAAGGGTTCAGGAAGGCATGGGGATGATTTTGCTTCACTCGGCCCACGCCTCGAAGATTTTCCGCAAGCTCTGCGGCACGCCGACCCACATGCTCAAATGGGGCGATGAAATGAAAGAGATCCTCTGGGCGGTGGACCGGAGCCACCCCATCTTGGAGGGGCTCTCGGACGAAAAAATCATCTTGGAGGAAGAAGAGATTTACGGCGAACCCTTTTCTATCCCCGCGCCTGACGAGCTGGTGTTTATCAGCTGGTTTGAATGCGGCGCGGTGTTCAGAAGCGGCTGCTGCTACCACCGGGGCAAAGGAAAAATTTTCTATTTCCAGCCCGGCCATGAGACGGTGCCTACCTACCACCAAAAGCCCATCCAGCAGGTCATCACAAACGCCGTCCGCTGGGCGAAGCCGGCCAATAGCCCCGAACTGGTACAGGGGCATTACGGACCGGACGATTGGGTGATTTCCAAGGAGAAATAATTTTAAATGGTAAAACGCGCTGCCGTTTTAGAAACGGCGGCGCGTTTTTTTGACGTGCGGGAGGACTTACCGGGGTGGAAGCCTTTCTCCGGTGAGGAAGTCGAGGCATCCGGCCGCCTCGTAGACGGCTACCGTCCGGCGGATGATGTAGGCAATCAGGTTGTTTGGACTTCGGTAGCCGGTACGGGCGATGAGTTCGAACTTCTGATAAGTTTCGTCGTCGATGGAAAAACTTCTGCGGATTTTCATAAAATCAACTCCTCTCAAGTTTATTTTAACTTGTTTTAAGTTAAAAGTCAATAACTTGAAATAAGTTATATATAATAAAATTGAGGTGATGTCTAATGTTTTCACGATTAAGAGATTTACGTCAGGACAGCGATTTGACTCAAAAAGAAGTCGGTACTATTGTCGGTATGTCTCAAACAGGGTATTCACAGTATGAGTTGGGAAATAATGATATTCCGACACATGTTTTAATTACTTTATCGGAATATTATAACGTCAGTGTCGATTATATCCTCGGTTTGACCGACGAGAAGAAGCCTTATCCCCGGGCGAAGAAATGAAAAACCGCCGCCGTGCAGTTTGATGCACAGCGGCGGTTCGTTTTTGAGTCCAATCAGTCAGCGGGCATCGGGGTTCCGTCCCGCAGGAGGATATAGCGCATATCGGGGAAGGTCTTATCCAGCAGTTTGGCGTAATATTCGCCCCTTTTCACAAAGGTGAAGCCGCATTTCTCGATGACCCGCTTCGACTGAGGTGAAGTGGCCGACGGTGAGGGCGTCCAGACCCAGCTGTTCAAAACAGAAGTTGATGACGGCGGCGACGGCTTCCGGCATGAGGCCCCGTCCCCAGTAGTCTTTTGAAAGGACGTAGCCCACTTCCTTCACCTTGAGGCCGCTGTACCGGGGGTCGTCGTTTAACCAGGAAGGGTGGAGGCCCAACGAGCCGATGACCTTGCCGGTTTCCCGGTCGGTGATGGCGAGGTCGTTTTTTTCGTCTATGAAACTGCTGAGAATTTGCCGGGAGACGTCTATGGACTCGTGGTGGGGCCAGCCGGCCATTTCGCCCACGCCGGGGACGGAAGCGTATTCGTAAAAATCCGGAAGGTCGGATTCCCGCCAGGGGCGGAGAGTCAGGCGCGGGGTTTCAAGGGTGGTGTTTGAAAGGTCGATGGTGATGTCCATTTTAGTTCCTTCTGTCTGGTTGAAATTGGTTTTCACGGGGCTATTCGGCCGCAGGAAAACCCTGATAAGGTTCGGTGTGGGAGATGACGATGTCGGTGTCGGGGACATTGATGTCTTTGCCGTTGAGGGCAAAATAAATGTCCAGGGATTCAGGGGCGCTGAGCTCTGTGTCGACGAAATTCTGTTGGAGGGTGCGCTGGACGGAATCGAGAATCATCTGAATAAGCTCGGTGCTGTCATAGACGAAAAATTCTTTTACCTGAGGGTCGGGAGGCCCAACGACGAGGGCAGAAGTGTCGGCGAAAGAGACGGTCATGCCGCCCTTGCCAGTGGTGATTTCGTCTGAAAGGTCAAGATTCCAGCCGGTGAAAGCGGTGATGGATGTGAGAAGGGACTTGGGGGTCAATTCTCCTCCCAACTCAATGGGAAATTCCTGAAAATTGTCTTTCATGCCGATGTAAATCGTCGCAGGTGTGAGTTCCTGCCGGGAGACGCTGGTGCCAGAGACGTCAGATGGGTTTTTGGAGCCGGAATTGAAGCATCCGGTCAGCATTAGGGTGAGGGCCAGAGTCACGGCGGCAGCGGTCAAAAGTTTTCTCATAAAATATCCTCCTGAAAATGTCCCGGCAGATTCGCGCGGGGGATTTTTTTACCATAGCACAGATTCGGGCAAAATGCAAGAAAAAATAAAAGAACCGGGGCGAAGTGCGCCGGTTCTTTGTGTTTGATATTGCTGAGAGGGTATTGATTGCCTCAATTATTGCTCGTGAGGCTCGGTTACTTCCTCGTTTGCGCCGCAGCACTTTTTATATTTTTTGCCGCTGCCGCAGGGGCAG
>CABUOE010000202.1 GCA_902493155.1 uncultured Eubacteriales bacterium | reverse complement strand
TTTTTCATGAGGGTGGATTTTCCGGTTCCGGGCCCTCCTTTGATGACATAGCTCACATAGTCTTTATATAATCCGGTAATTTCATCGAATAAAGAAACAAAGCCTTCCGGTGTGTTGCTTCCCAGAAAGAAGTCCAGAATGTTTGACTCATCGTTCATTTCAATCCCTCCAAGCGTAATTTATAGCAATTTGACTTTTTAGCACAATCCTGAATCTTGAAAAGCCACATATATGAAGGCCTTTTCAAAATCTCTTAATGTTTATAAAAAGTAAAATAGCTATCGTGTTACTGCCATAGTATTCTTTTTGAAGGGATTTTGACACAGGGGAGGCCCCTTCCGCCGAAAAAAGCCCCAAAACGGAAAAATTGCCCCAAGGACAAGCAGAGCATGAATCCTACGACAAATTTTGCAGCCAGAAAAAATTTTCGCTGCATCTGACAAAGAAATATATCCGCCGCTTTTCTGCTGTGAAAGACTGAATTTTATGGGATGTCCTGCATAGTAATGCAAAATTCTGTCGGGATATTGTAGCAAACAGGCATAAAATGTGGAAATGCAACATTGACAAACGGGCCGGATTAAGGTATGATATATGAAAGAATTGTGACGTATTGTTTCAGAAATATGTCGACATCTTGCACCTGTACCTGAAGGACCGGGAATGCTTTTTATCCGCCTTTCAGGTATCAATAAAAGGAGGAAAACACAATGAATCAATTTCTCAAAAAACTGTTGAGCTTTGGCTTGGCTTCCGCCATGATCGCCACTGCTCTCAGCGGCTGTGGCAACAATGATGGCTCCAGCACTCCCGACGGTTCTTCTGATAACGGCGGCAGCGTCGCTTCCGGAGAAACCTTCAAGTTGGGCGGCATGGGCCCTCTGACCGGCGCAAACGCTTCTTACGGCATTTCCGTCAATCAGGGCGCACAGATCGCAGTAGACGAAATCAACGCAGCCGGCGGTGTCAACGGTATGCAGATCGAGCTCTTCTTCCAGGATGACGAGTCCGACGCAGAAACCGCAATGAACGCTTACAACAAATTGATGGACAACGGCATCCAGGCTCTCCTGGGCGCTACCACCAGCGGTCCTACCATCGCTTTGACCGATTTGACCAAAGAAGACGGCATTCTTCAGCTGACCCCTTCCGGTTCCGCAATGGAGTGCACCCAGTATGACAACTGCTTCCGCATCTGCTTTACTGACCCGTTGCAGGGCGTGACTATGGCGGATTACGCAGCTGAAACCCTGGGCTATAAAAATGCTGCCATCATCTACGACGTTTCCAACGACTACAGCTCTGGTATGGCGGATGCTTTTGTCAAAGAGTTTGAAGCCAAAGGCGGTAAAATCGTTGCCAACGAGTCCTTCACCGCGGGCGACATGGACTTTAACACCCAGCTCACCACAGTGAAATCCTCCGGCGCCGATGTCCTCTTCCTGCCCATCTACTATCAGGATGTAGCCTTCATCGTTGGCCAGGCTCAGAAAATGGGTATGGAAATTCCCTATCTGGGCGGCGACGGTTGGGACGGCGTTTTGGGCCAGTTGGAAGACGCTTCCGTTGTGGAAGGCGCTATCTTCCTGACTCCTTTTGCTGCCAACGATACTGCTGAAAACGTTCAGAACTTCGTAAAAGCGTATCAGGAGAAATACAACGCGGTTCCCGACCAGTTCGCGGCTGACGCTTACGACGGCGTTTACGTCATCAAAGCGGCCATCGAAAAGGCCGGTTCCACCGAGCCTCAGGCAATCATCGACGCTATGACTGAGATCAGCGTCAGCGGCCTGACCGGCGACATGACTTTCGACGCTACTGGCGAACCCAACAAGGCTGCTAAAGTAGTTGAGATTGTAAACGGCGCATACGAGGTCAAATTAGCGGAATAATCGCTTCCGTTGCGTACTTTATATCAGAAATCGAAAAGGAGACGTCTGTCTCCTTTTCGTCGTATCGTAACAAACTGGGAAAAATGCTCTTTTGAGAGGATTTTTCCGTGGGCCATGTTTTTTTCCGGGGCAGGGAAGCGGTTTTATCCGTTTCCCGCCGGGGCGTGGCTTTTATCAATTGCTTAAAAAATAGCAACGATGCCCTATTTTTTAAGCAATTGCACCTCAAAAATTGCGCTTTCAAATCACTAAGGCGCTTCTGCTTAAGGAATCTCCCTTTTGCCGGAGGGAAAAATAGACCGGCAGCTTTCCCGCAAAAACGTGAAAAACTAAAAAAGGAGCGGTAGCATGAATCTGATTTCCCAGCTGATCAACGGCCTCAATGTAGGTAGTATCTACGCCTTGATCGCACTCGGCTACACCATGGTTTATGGCATCGCGAAGATGCTGAACTTCGCCCACGGCGACGTTATCATGGTGGGCGCCTACACCGTTTACGTCGCCATCAACAACCTGGGATGGCCTCCCGTCGTGGCGGTCGTTTTTGGTATTTTTGTCTGCGCCGTGCTAGGCGTCACCATCGAAAAAGTGGCTTATAAACCTCTGCGGAAAGCCTCTCCCTTGGCTGTTTTGATTACCGCCATCGGCGTCAGCTACCTGCTCCAGAGCCTGAGCCTTTTGATTTTCGGTTCCAAGCAGATTCCCTTTAAATCCATTATTCATCTGAACCCGGTTCAGATCGGCGGACTGAAAATTTCCGGCGAAGCGGTTGTGACCCTTGCCACTACCGTCATTATCATGATCGCCCTAACCCTGTTCATCAACAAAACCAAAGCAGGCAAGGCTATGCTGGCTGTGTCGGAAGACCGCGCAGCGGCTGAACTGATGGGCGTAAACGTCAACCGCACCATCTCGATGACCTTTGCCATCGGCTCCGGCCTCGCCACCGTCGCCGGCGTGCTCTACGCCTGCTCCTACGGCTTTATTGGGCCGTACATGGGCTCTATGGCCGGTATCAAAGCGTTTATCGCGGCGGTTTTAGGCGGCATCGGAAACGTACCCGGCGCTATGCTGGGCGGCATCCTTTTAGGCCTGATCGAGAGCCTTTCCAAAGCGTACATATCTTCCCAGCTGTCCGATGCCATCGTGTTCGGCGTGCTGATATTGGTTCTGCTCATCCGTCCTGCGGGGCTCTTGGGTAAGACCCGAACCGAGAAAGTGTAGGTGAGCCGCATGAAAAAGATCTTCAACAAAAAAAATCTCTTCACTTTGCTCGGCGTCATTCTCGTATATGTGCTGCTTTTCGTTTTGGTGGAGCAGAATATTCTGTCCCGGCAGTATAGAAGCCTCCTCGTCCCCATCGGCGTCAACGTGATTTTGGCGGTGTCCTTAAACCTCACCACTGGTTTCCTCGGTGAGCTGACTTTGGGTCACGCCGGATTTATGGCAGTGGGCGCTTACTCTGGATGTCTTGTGAGCATGTCCATGCCTGGATTGCCCCCGCTGCTCAACCTGTTCATTGCGTTGCTCGTTGGCGGACTGGTGGCGGCGGTGTTCGGCGTCATCATCGGCGTGCCGGTCCTGCGCCTCAAAGGCGACTATTTGGCCATTGTCACCCTAGCTTTCGGCGAGATTATCCGCTCAGTGATTGTCAACTTAGGCTTCACTGGAGGAGCTGCGGGCCTGAAGAACATCCCCAAAAACTCCAACTACACCATTGTGTACGTGGTGATCGTTATCACTATTTTGGTGATCGTGAACTTAGTCAAGTCCCGTCACGGCCGGGCTATCTGTTCCATCCGGGAAAACCGG
>CABUOE010000201.1 GCA_902493155.1 uncultured Eubacteriales bacterium | reverse complement strand
CAGTGGCGTCATTATACAGTTGTCCAGCCGGGAAGATTTCTAAGGTAACCCAGCCGTTGGACTGCTGCTCCAGGTATTTTCCAAAGTCCTCCATCGCAAGATGAGTTGGAGACGACGTAGACTGCACATGAGAATAGCTGATGGTGATCTTTTCATCCAGCCCCAACGGATTGCTGTCATCTGTAACTGCCGATGTTCCGGTGGAGCTCACTCCAGAAGTCCCTGGCGACGTATTCCCACTACAGCCCGCCAACATAATCATCAGCATTGCAAGGGCAAGAATGAATGTGAATTGCTTTTTCATTTGTCTTTCCTCCTCATTTTATTGTTTGCTTTGCTTTTGTGGGCCTAGAGAGGTATTCCCGGTAAAAAACCGTTTTGCGTTTTCAGTTACGAGATTCCGAATATCCTGTTTTGTTGCTCCCCGTTTTTCAAGCTCAGGGATAATAGTGTCAAATAAGCGCACCGGGTCCCAATGTTCAAAGTTCCGATTTCCCGGAAGTTCTTTTAACAAAAACGCCACAGAGTCCGTGCCAATAAAAAGGTGATCTGAATATCCCATATGAATTAACGCAGTCAATGTAGCCATTCGGAAGTAATCATCGCCGTGCCACTCGTTTCCAAAGCGGTCAAATCCGACATATACGCCTTCATCCAATATAGATTTCTGGTACCGAAGATCCGGATTTGCACAGCAGTGGCCGATCAAGCACCGGTCAGCCGCAACTCCATACCGCTTGAAAGCACGAGCCTGTTCGGGCCCCATCGTCCCCTTCTCTGTATGGGTAATAATTGGAAGCCCAGACTGAATACTCGCCATACAGGCCGCATGGATGCACCGATCCTCATAATCTGTAATCTGTCCGTATCCGGTCGCAACTTTAATGATCCCTGGCTTTATCCGCTCCGGGCCAATTCCATTTTCAATCTCATAGAGGTAGATATCTCGAATCTCTTCCGCCGTCGCGGTCCGGAATGCCGACAAATATCCGCGGGCCTCTAAATCAAACCCTGTCGAACACATGATTTGGACTCCACTCTTGACTGACATTTCCTGCATAAACACTGGATTTCTTCCCAGCTCGATTGGACAGGGATCCACCACCAAATTTACACCGTAGTCTCGCAGGCGCTTCAGCCTGTCCAGCGTCTTTTCCTCTGCCTTCGCATGGTCAAATTCTGCACAGCGCGGATCATAAAACCACCCTGCATAGCCCAATACGATATGCTCGTGCATCAGTACCTTTTCCAGCTTTTGAATGGAAAATTGTCCTGTTGTAGTCTGGATCGTTTTATACACCTCATATCCTCCTTATCCAACCTGACCGTGTTATCAGCACGCTGTCTGAACGGGACATCTGTCCTCAATATTGCGCTTTCTTTTCTATAATAAGATGTTTTCTTTCGGGCATATCGTTTAATCCGGCATATACTTTTTCTCGATTGCTACCCACTTCTCGCTGTTAAACATGCTCCACAATTCTCTGTGGGAAAGCATCTCATTTTCCATCCCTGCTGTTGTCCCGGTCTGTTGAAGCGTATTGAGAAGCTCCATGCATTTTTTTGCGACCACCCTAGTCTGGGCATTGGGATAGATCGTCATCTTGACCCCCGCCTCTTCCAGCTCCTGTCTGGATAGGAATGGGCTGCGCCCTCCCTCTACGTTGTTGAAGAGCACAGGGCCTTTAATCTCGGATGCAATCTTTTTGACCTCTTCATAGCTTTCTGGGCTCTCTACAAAAATTACATCTGCACCTGCGTCCAAATACAGTCTGCCCCGGCGAATCGCCTCATCCAGCCCTACGACTGTACGGGCATCTGTGCGGGCAACAATAACGAGACCGTTTTCCAGCCGGTTCTCATGGATGGTACGAATCCGCTTTACCATTTCTTCGTCCCGAACAAGTCTTCTCCCCAGCTCATGCCCGCATTTTTTGGGAACCTTTTGATCCTCAATCTGGACTGCCGCGATATCCAGCTGTTCAAATTCTTTGGTAAGTCGGTAGAGGTTAAGAGGTGCACCAAATCCAGTATCAATATCGACCAGCATAGGGATTTGGATCGCACTGCGTATGTTTTGTACCACTTGCCGAAGTTCTAGATAACTGATCGTATTGAGATCAGGAATACCAGAGAGCGTCAAGGAAATACCAGATCCGGTCAAATATGCGGCTGGAAATCCTGCTCTTTCCACAATCGTGGCTGTAATACAGTCATAGCAGCCCGGGATCTGAATGACCCCTGATGCCTTTATCATATTTCGAAATTGTTCTGAAGTACGCATATTCTTTCCTTCTATTCATTTATTGTTGATTCAATCTTTCGGAATGTACCTTTCTTCCATCGCGCGGACAGAGGGAGTATCTGTAAATACTTTGAACGCCTCAAATGACATGTGTTCCTCGAAGCCGGAACTGGTCCCGTGTTCCATCAGATAACTCAAGCCCTTCTGCAACGCATATGCAGCTATCAGCGAGGTAAACATGGGGCAGCTGACCCTTGCAGCGCCAAGCTGTCTCAGCTCTTCAAAAGTCAACATCGGTGTACGGCCTCCTTCCAGCATGTTGATGCTGACCGGCCCCTTGATCTGTTCAATAGCCCGCTTTACTTCTTCTGCACTAGCAGGGGATTCTACAAAAACCATGTCAGCGCCAGCTTCCAAATATGCATTTCCGCGGCGGATTGCTTCCTCAATTCCGCATACGTAAGCTGCATCAGTACGGGCATTGATCACAAAATCCGGGTCTCTTTTGGCATCTACTGCCGCTCTTATCTTGCCCACCATCTCTTCCAAAGAGATAAGCTGTTTCCCAGCCATATGGCCGCAGCGTTTAGGGAAACATTGATCTTCTAAGTTCATACCGGCTGCGCCGGTCTCCTCCAGCCGTTTTGTCGTCCACCAGACATTGACTGCATTCCCATAGCCGGTATCAGCATCCGTCATGACAGGAATATCTACTGCCCGCACAATATTGGATGTGATCCGGACGATTTCCTCCAAAGAGGTAAAGCTGGCATCTGTCATCCCCAACGAAGATGCCGAAACTCCAAACCCGGAAATCTGACATGCTTGAAATCCGCAGTATTCCACCATCCGCGCGCTTAATGCATCATATACTCCGGGACAGGGCAATGCTTTTCGCTGCAGCAATAGTTTTTTCAACTGCGTAGTTTTGTTCATATACTCGGCCCCCCTCCTTCTGATGGGGCCATCATAACACAGAAAAAAGCATCCGTCTTTTTACTTTCTTTACAATATGTCTATTTTTTTACATAAAAAATACTTGTAAACAGAAATATCTTCTGATACAATATAGCCAAGCTCTGGGGCATCTTAACAAAAAGAGGTGGATTTTATGAAACCAGAAGCGCAGTATTCAGGTTTTATAGAGCGATTTCAGTCATATTCTAAGGAGTATTCTACACTGAAGGACGCTACATATGCGGCCCTCAAAGATGCCATCCTACTTAACATGTTTCCCAGTGAGATCACAGAGACCGAGATCTCCGCACTCCTTCACATCAGCCGGACCCCTATACGGGAGGCTATGCTACAGCTAAGCAATGATGGCCTTTTGGAAATCAACCATGGACGAAAAGCAAAGATCCGTTCTCTGACAGAAAAAGATATTACCGATTTAGCCATCGTTTTGGACAGCATCCACCATCTCGCCCTGATGCTCTGCATTGATCATGCCAGCAAAGAGGACCTC
>CABUOE010000200.1 GCA_902493155.1 uncultured Eubacteriales bacterium | reverse complement strand
CCGATAAAATCCTACCAGCGGTCCATTGGATAGGGTCTGTAACTTTTGGAGCAAAACTTCCTCCAGCCCTCTGTCAAATACCCGGCAGGAAATCATAAAGCCTTCTATGCAATTTTGATGCAGAACTCCCATACCGACGATACCCATGTCTCCGTAAATATCCGATATTTCCAGAGAGACGACCTGATAATCCGGATTTAACAGTATATCCGATATCTCTTTTTCGGAGTATCTGGTGCCGGCCAAATTAAACCGGTTGGTTCGATGAGACAGCTCCGATAACCGTTTTGCCTGGGATGCTGCCGCTTTTTCACAGGTCATCACGGTTTGCAAAGAAGCGTTGTATTCTTCCACGCTTTTGCAATGGATACGCCTCTTCTCCCGCTCCTTTTGCTCCCGATACAGCATTGTCCGGTTTCGTTCTCCGCTTTCTTCGTAGGGGAAGAAACCTTTTATTTGCTCGATAAAATCTCTGCTGGAGTAATCCACGAGAACCGTTTCAACCTCCGGAAGCATGGCGGAAACAAGCCCCAATTCATAGGGCATATCGTCCGCATAGACAAAACTGTCGGGAAATAAGGAGAGTTCATCTGCAATGTCAAGAAGATTGCTGGCCTTATCGGTACGATTGATTTTGGATAATAAAATGTACTCTTCTTTTAAAAGCATCCTTTCATCCTGAAACGCTTGGTGAATGGTTTCTGGTTCATTTTTGCTGCAAAGGCAGAGCAAAACGCCTTTCTGATACAGGGCGATCAGCTCTTTTTGGAAAGCGAGTACGTCACCGTCCACTTGAATCTTTTCTTCTCCAGCAATTCCTTTCCATAAAACATTATCGCAATCTAAAATCAAACACTTTTTCACAGGCGCTAAATAGGAAGAGAGCATGGAATACAAATTGGAAAGGGTGCTGAATTTTTGAAACAGGAGGTCGCTGTCCCGAATCTCGATCTGGAACTCGTCCTCTAACGCGACAACAAGTTCAATAAAGCGGAGGGAGTCAAGTCCTATTTCGGAAAGTTCCTGTTCAGGGCCTAGGGAAATCATGTTTTCCACAGGCTGCCTGAGCACCTTTGAAAGGCAGCGCAAAACCGTATCTTTGTTCATTGAATCAAATCCTTTTTTATTTTGGAAAGACTTTGTTTTACAAAAATCAATTTTCGGTATTCACAATCCCCATCATTTTGCAATGGGTCGCCGTGCAGATTGACGGCCGCCGCCATGCACCCTTTGCTGCATCCTTCCTGAAGCAGGCACCGGTCGCAGCCATAATCGCATCGCATCCGCTGCTGGGCCAGCTGAGCCATTTCCTGTGCCTTGTTCTCAATAGAATCCATGTCGAGGTGAAAGATATTCCCAAGGCTGTACCGGCCGTCATATAGGGTCTGACACGGCTGTATGGAGCCGTCTGTCTTGACACAGAGGGACGGGCCGTCGGTACCGTCTACATAGGGACATTTCATCGAGCACAAGGGCAGGAAAGCCTCTGTGCCAAACTCTTTGTTGAGACGCTCGATGAGGTTTAAGGCTTTTATCTTTTGCTGCGGGGACAAGCTTTTATTCTCCCACTGCTCCGATCCGTTGCCGGATTTGTAGATAAAGGCAAACTCCGGGAGGAATCCCAGGGATATGGCCAGCTTATAAAAGCTTTCTATGTCGTCGTAATTTTGCTGGGAGACGACCATCTTGAGCAGAGGAGTGCTGTTGGGATTGTGTATTTGCTTTGCAAAAGAGATTGCTTTTTCAAAATTTCCTTTTCCCCGGGTTTTCTCATTTTGCTCTTCTCTGGAACCATCCAAGCTCACCTGCAAGGTCAAATTTTTCCTGGTGTTCAGCATTTCGATGAGTTTCCCGTCCGGGTTTGTCCCATTGGTGACGACGCCAAAAGACAGGTTGGGGTACTGGTCCACGAGACCGAGAACATCGTGGAAAGAAGTATGTAAAGTGGGTTCGCCGCCGGAGAGAATGACCCGGTGTAGCCCATAGGGGAGAAATTTTTCAATCATGGTTATGAGCTGCGCCTTGGAGACCTCTTTTCTCTCCTTGTTTAAGCCCGAGCGATTGTAGCAGGTGCGGCAATTCAAATTGCACTGGTTGGTAATTTCCACATAGATGACTTTTACTCTCATAGTACTTCAACAATCCTTTTCGCAACGGTATCCTGCAAAAACTCTTCCACATCCTCCCGGATTTCGTCGGGGGAAACCTCATAAATCGCGCACAGCTTTTGGAGCAGCATGTCCAAATCACAGGGCTCTTCCAAAGCTCCCAGAATATCGATACCGACTTCATCAAAAAAGTGGGTGTCTTGGGTCTCCGGGTCAAATACGGCCAGAGAGGTTTCGTCGCTTTGAATGTACTCCATTTTTTTGTTTTTTTGATAAATCATGACATTTTCCTCTTTTCTTATAATTATTTTCTGGTATAATTGATAAATAGAAGACTGCTTTGTTTTCTCAGCATCGTACCGGCAGCGAAAGAAAGTGCGGTTTACCAGCAGGGACAGTGTAATGAGCCTGGGGGGACAGGGGGAAATTGGGCGGCCATTTACAGCCGTTACCTTCCCGGCGATTTTCTCGAAAGGCACATCCTCCAGCCGCAAGGCGTTGTCTCCTTTGCAAAAATACAAGCCGTCCTTTTTCTTTAAAAGCCGATGAACCAGCAGTTCATCATTTTTATAGGTAAAGACCAGGATGTCTCCGACGTCATATTCTTCCTGCCCTTGTACGGTAATCAAATCCCCCTCGTAAAGAGTCGGATTCATGCTGATGCCGACAACGGAGATTTCCACCGCTTTTCCCGCCCTGGCCTGAGCGAACAACAGCTTTTGCAGCAGTTTGTTATCCATTTTGAATCACCTCCGACACAAAATCCATATCGCTGTAAAGCAGCCGGAAGCAGGGATGGCCTGCCAATGCCGAAAGAAACTTCAGATAACCGGCGGTGACAGTGTAGTCGGTGATGGGAGCCTTCATCAGCGCTGTTATCTTTTCGGTGGTGGACATTTCCACCTGCCGGTTTTCCGACTCCGTCCTCTGGATGAAAAAGATTCCTCCAAGGGGCGCCGGCCCATCGGCGCAATTTGCCGGAGTATAGGCGTATCGGATGTTTCCGCCGTCTTCAAACCGTTCAAGGCCCGCAGGGACGGCATGTAACCTCTGTAGGACCTGAAGCCCGCCCTCCCGCAGATGGATTGGCGTTTGATAGGGATATACAACAAAGCTCTTCTGGTCAAGCAAAATGCAGTCGTCGGTTATGTAATCAAAACCCAAGCTGGATAAGTAACTGGCAAGCGTCGTCTTGCCGCCAGTAGTAGACGCCAGAAACAGGTATGCTTTCCCTTTGTATCCAACGGCGGCTCCATGGAGGGCAAAAACCGTTTCATCGTAGTGGGTATTCTCGCAGAGGATGTGATCGATTTCGGATAATGGGTTTGAGGAATCTGTCACATTCCCTTCAAATTCGATCCGATACCGATTGTTTTCTCGGATGGCGATCAGTTTTTTCCCTTTCGGCTCATCGGAGGCTGTAATATACCTTCCATGCTTGAGGAACAATGCGTGGCTTAATTGATTACAGTTGGTCTGTATCGAAAAATCCGTTTGAAATGGTGCGGATAGCTGCAAAGTTATCATAGGTAAACTCCCTGCCAGTATTTTCCAATATTATACAATACTTTTTGCATAATTACCATATCCGACGGCATAAAAGACAAAAAAACAGGAGTTT
>CABUOE010000199.1 GCA_902493155.1 uncultured Eubacteriales bacterium | reverse complement strand
AAAGCTGGGGCTGCTTTCAGAAGAAGGGGAGCATTTTGGCCGGGTACCCCCATCTGCATTTTTACGGAAACCCGGATTTCGCCCGGAATCTGGTCAAAGCCTGCGACGGGTACCGGCAAAAACGGGAAAAAACCGA
Organism: uncultured Eubacteriales bacterium; assembly: GCA_902493155.1. Taxonomy (GTDB): domain Bacteria; phylum Bacillota; class Clostridia; order Oscillospirales; family Ruminococcaceae; genus Fumia. The sequence continues at coordinate 3,643 of CABUOE010000199.1, read as the reverse complement.
AAGAAAAGGAGGCTGAGCCGTGTTTATCACCATCACCGGCGGGGCGTCTTCCGGCAAGTCGAAGCTGGGGGAAGATTATGCCCGCGCCTTGGGCGGCAGCCTCCTCTACGTCGCCACTATGGAGCCTTTCGGAGAAGAGGGGAAAAACCGGGTCGAACGTCACCGGGCCCTCCGACGGGGAAAGGGATTTGAGACGCTGGAGGTGTACCGGAACCTGGGCGCTGCACTGAAAGAGCCTGCCTTTTCAGGGGCCGGCACCGTTTTGCTGGAGTGTATATTGAACCTGCTGGCAAATGAGACGTTCTCGCCGTCAGTTCCGGGCGGCGACGCGGTTTCCCGCATCGAGGCGGACGTCATGACACTGAGAAGTGTTGTCCCGAATCTCGTTGTCATCACCGGGGAGGTTTTTTCCGACGGGGAGACCTACCCGCCCGAAACCGCCCGGTATATCCGGGATTTGGGGACGCTGAACCGTTTTCTGGCGGCAGAGTCCGACCTTGTGGTCAAATCGGTGGCCGGTATCCCGATGGCGCTCAAGGGAAGCCTGCTTCCCGAGCCAAAATAGAGCACAAATTCTAACGAAAGGGGTCCTGTCAGATGAAAAAACTTCTGAACGCCTTCTGCATCTGTTTTTCCATGTACTCGAAAATCCCCATGCCCCAGGTGGACTGGAAAAAGGAGAACATGAAGTACGTGTTCTGCTTTTTACCGCTCATCGGCGCGGTGATCGGCGGGATTTCGGTGGGATGGTATTATTTAGCCGACTACTGGGGCGTCAGCGCCATGCTCTACGGGGCGGTGGCGGCGGTGATTCCGGTGCTGCTCACCGGAGGTATCCACATGGACGGATACGCCGATACCTGCGACGCCATTTTTTCCTACGGGGAACCGGAAAAGAAGCTGGAAATCCTCAAGGATCCCAGAAGCGGCGCTTTCGCCGTCATCTACACCTGTGTGTATTTCCTTCTGTTGTTCGGTTTGTTTACACAGGTGTACACCGGTCCCTATCATATCGTCGAGATTGGCCTCGGATATATCCTAAGCCGGGTTCTCAGCGGCCTTGCGGTAGTTTCGATGCAAACTGCCAAAGGCTCGGGGCTCGCCCATCTGTTTTCCGGAAACGCTGACCGCCTTGCGGTGCAGATCGTGCTCAGCGGCATTGGCATCCTGCTGTTGGCGGCGGGAGTGTGGTTTTCCCTTCATGTCACGCTGATTGTATCGGCGCTGCTGGTAATCAACACCTTGATTTTTAGACGGCTCTGCCACAAACAGTTCGGGGGAATCACCGGCGATCTGGCGGGCTTTTACCTGCAAATAAACGAAATTCTGATTCTGGCGGCCTGCGCCCTGTTTTAACCCGGAAACGAGGGGCGAACCAGCGGCCGCACGACTGATTGGAACCCGGAAATCCTTGCGGATTACATAAAAGGAGGAAAGCTCATGATTCTCATCACAGGAGGCGCTTTTCAGGGAAAAACCGCTTTTGCCAAAGAGCAGTTTTCCCTTCATGACGGCGATTTTGCCGACGGGGAAAGCTGCCCGCTGGAGCGCTTTGGGGAAAAGCCGGCCCTTTTTCGCCTGCACCTGCTGGTCAGGCGGATGCTGGCGGCAGGACTTAGCGAAAAAAGTATCGAAGCGTCCGTCTTAAACGGACTGTCCGATGGACGCTGCCAAATCGTTCTCACCGACGAAATCGGCTGCGGCGTGGTGCCCATGGAAAAATCTGACCGAATCTGGCGGGAGTGCGTGGGAAGGCTTGTCTGCAAGCTGGCGGAACAAGCCGACACCGTAGTGCTCATGCAATGCGGCCTGCCCACCCTGCTCAAAGGGGAGCTTCCGGGAGGGGACGCGTCATGATCCTCACCTTTCTCCGCCACGGAAAAACCGAGGGGAACCTCCAAAAACGGTACATCGGCGTCACCGACGAACCCCTCTGCCCGGAGGGGAAAAGGGAGCTCCAACAAATGGGGCCGTTTCCTGCGCCCTCTGTGCTCTATGCAAGCCCCATGAAACGCTGTATCGAAACGGCAGCCATCCTGTTTCCCGGCATGGAGCCACGGCTGGTCCCGGACTTTAGGGAATGCGACTTCGGGGATTTCGAAGGGAAAAATTATGCCCAGCTAAACGGGAATCCCGCCTACCAGCGGTTCATCGACACCATGGGGGCAGAAATCCCAAACGGCGAGCCGGGGGAGCAATTCCGGGAGCGATGCTGCCGGAGCTTTTTGGAGGTCGTGAAGGAGCTGCGGGAAGATAACCTTCCGGACGCCGCCATCATCTGCCACGGCGGGACGATCATGGCGGTGATGGAACGGTTCGAGCGCCGGAAGATGGGCTTTTACGGCTATCAGGTGAAAAACGGCCGCGGGTATCGCGCCCAGTGGGACGAGGAACACAAAATCCTCTCCATTTTGGAGGAAATCTGAATTTCCCGGAAAGGAATTTTCACATGAAACTGGTTTTGATTCTGCTTTTAGGCTTTCTGCTGGATCTGATTTTCGGGGATCCCCACTGGCTGTACCATCCTGTCCGCTTCATCGGAAAGATGATCGAAACGGGGGAGAAGCTTCTCCGCCCTCGTTTTCCCAAAACTCCCGGCGGAGAGCGGGCGGCGGGGACGGTGCTGGCAGTAGTTGTAGTGCTTCTCAGCTTTCTGCTGCCGCTCTGTTTGCTCTGGCTGCTGGGACTGATTCACCCCGCCTGCGCCTTTATCGCAGAAGTCTTTTTCTGCTACCAGATTCTGGCCGTCAAGTCCCTCAAAACCGAGAGCATGAAGGTGTATGCCGCCTTAAAAGCGGGAAATCTCCCGGAAGCCCGGAAAGCCCTTTCCTGGATTGTCGGGCGGGACACCGAAAACCTTTCGGAAGAAAAGGTAGCGAAAGCGGCGGTGGAAACGGTGGCGGAAAACACCTCCGACGGAGTCGTCGCCCCGCTGTTGTTTTTGGCCGTGGGTGGCGCGCCCCTGGGGTTTCTGTACAAGGCCATCAACACCCTGGATTCGATGATCGGCTATAAAAACGACAAATACCTCTATTTTGGACGGTTCGGGGCAAAGCTTGACGACGCAGCAAACTTCATTCCCGCCCGCATCACCGCCCTTTTGACCATCCTGTCGGCCTTTTTGCTCGGCTACGACGGGAAAGCGGCCTTCCGCATCTGGAAGCGGGATCGCCTGAGCCACACAAGCCCCAACAGCGCCCAGTCGGAGGCGGCTGTGGCGGGGGCGCTGGGCCTTTGCCTGGGTGGGGACAATTTCTATTCCGGCAAGCTTGTCCACAAGCCCACCATCGGCGACGAGACCCGCTTAGCAGAGCCGGAGGACATTAAGCGGGCCAACCGGCTGCTTTATATGACGGCGGCGCTGAGCCTTCTTTTGTTTGCAGGGCTTCGGGCGGGAATTGCGGCACTTTTCCTGTAGAATTTATCTAGCAAAGGAGACTGTTATGGACCAGAACCGATTTGCCCATGGGGGAGACGTTTACGCTTTCCAGAAACGCTACCACCGTGCCCCCATAGACTTTTCCGCCAACATCAACCCCCTTGGAATGCCGGAGGAGGCCATCATGGCCTATCGGGAGGCGGAACAAAACCTCACCCGGTATCCGGAACCCAGCTGCGGGACGCTCATCAAAGAGCTGGCGGC